>NZ_JBLXHU010000007.1:0-138851 GCF_048259285.1 Bizionia sp.
CGACCTTGCCTTCTACTTCAATTTGACCATCCGCATTTATTTCAACACCTGGCAAATTTTTAAGGACATCTTCTAGTTTCCGTTCGGTTCCTTTATTAAACGAATCGGCATTATAAATAAGCGTATCGCCTCTAACGGTTACGGGCATTTCGTAAACCAATTCAATTTCGTCTAGAGCATTATCATTTTCTAATGTGAAATCTCTTGAAATATCAGCTTCTTTGGTTGTAATGGATACATCAGATGTTTTCATGCCAATGTAACTCACTTGAACTTTGTAATCTGTATTCTTTTCTAAAGACAGTTTATAACGACCTTGATCGTTAGTAATTCCGTAGGAATCTAATTTGTTGGTTTGTTGATTTATAGCAATGACATTGGCTAATTCCAATGGATTACCGATACTATCTTTTACAATACCTTCAATTTTTACTTGGGAAAACGTGGCAGATGCTACAAGAAGTAAAATTGCCGTTATTACATGTTTCATTTATTTGGTGATTGGTTTATTGATTTTTTTTCTTGATTGTTTAGGGATGCTATTAAGCCTAACAACAGCACGAGGGCACCTGTTGTAATTGGGGCCTTGAAATTGTAATATAAATGTGAATTGATAATTTTCAATAAAGAAAAAATCAATTAAAATGGCAGACTATAATTTGTAATTAACGTCCACGACCGCCGCCTCGGCCGCCTCTACCACCATACATTTCACGCATTTCTTCCATTTTTTGTTTCATAATGGCATTGTATTCCTTACGCGTCACTTCTTTTCCTTTTGTTGGTTTTTTAATAGTCTCTTTTTCTGAAGGGTTTAAAACAATTTTAGAGCATAACATAGTCGTTCTATCTGCATTAATTTCTAAAATAAGCCCTGGCAGACCGCCATATTCACTAGGTCCATTACTTACTGGTATTTGAGGTGTGTACCAAGCCGTAACCGTAATTTCTTTTGGCACTTCTATATCTGCCATGAAGTCTTTACTGGTAGAATCCGTAGCTGTAGAATCCGTTTCGGTTTTAACAGAGTCCTGACTTTTTTCTTTGTCTTCTTTTTTATCATCATCTCTGGACCTTCTTCTCATACTAGTCCAATCAAATTCATCAACTTTTTTTACAGCCGTTGCTTTAAAGCACATGTACTGACCTATTTGTCGGGTTTCACCGCTTAATTCCCAATCCAATTCTGTTATTTCGTCAACAATTAAGAACTGTTTTCCAAAAAATTCTTGTTCCTGAATCATTTGCTTGTCTTTAATGTTTTTGTATTGAGAACCACCTGTAAAACTACTCATCATTCCAAAACCTCTTCCACTCCCTGGCGCTTCTAACTTTTCTTCTTCTTTATAGGTAGATTCTGTTTGAGAAAATGTCAACACATAGGTTTTTTCAAGCATGGTTTTCATACGTTCCATGATTTGCTTTTTTTGTTGTTCGCTCATTTGGCGCCCACCCCAATTATCTATATCCATAGTGGTTTTAGTTTGGTAATAAGCCTGACCCTGAAAGTCCTGTTGCGCGTAATTGTAAGTAGATATTGATAAGGTTAGGCACAAAATTGCAAGTAATTTGTAGAATTGATTCATTTGGAATATTTTATATGATTTTTATAAATAATCTTAATTGATACTAGTTAGACTTAAATAAGGTTAAAACGTAAAGCCTTAAATTGTTAAAGTTTTCTTAAAAAGAAATTCCAGCTAATCCCGAACTAAAATATATAGTTTGGTTTGAATTTTGTACTTTTCATGCTTCATGAAACTACTCACCTTTATAATTAGTTTATTGTCTCTATCTGTGTTTGCACAAGATAGTATCTCTACGTTTAGGAAGTCTAAATTCCCCATAGAGGTTGAAACCATAATAGGTGTTGATAATTTTGGCACCAAATATTATGAGATCAATAATGTTTTCTATAAAAAAACTGCTGACAAAACCATTAATTATAGCAATGTTCAATTAGGAAGATTAACCTCTGTTGATGTTTTTAACCCGCTAAAATTAATTGCCTTTTACAAAGATTTCAATACTGTAATTATTTTAGATAATCGATTGTCAGAAATTTTAAGGATAGATTTTAATACAGTTCAACCATACAAAAATGCTAGTTTTGTGTCCTTAGGAAATGACAATACCATATGGATTTTTAATCAAGATAACCAGCAATTGGAGTTGTATGATTACAAAGCAAAATCCGTGAGAGCCACTACTATCCCTGTTGTTTCTAATGCATTGTCTTTTACAAGTAATTACAATTACGCGTGGTTGTTAACGGAGAATTACATTTATAAATACAGTTATTTTGGTAGTTTACTTTTTAAAATTAAAAATACCGGTTATACCAAGCTCACAGAACGGAATGATGATATTATTCTTCAGAAGGGAAATAACCTTTATTTTTTAAATGATAAAACACAAGAAATTACACCAATTGCTTTACCAAATTTGTTAATAAATCAGTTTTTAGTAACGGGTGAAACGATGTATATTTACGATTCGAAAATTCTTCATGAATTCCAACTTAAAAATTAAAACGTATGCATGTTGCAGTAGCCGGAAATATTGGTGCAGGAAAAACTACACTTACCAAATTATTAGCCAAACATTATAAATGGGAACCGCAACTTGAAGATGTTGTAGACAATCCATATTTAGACGATTTTTACAACCAAATGGAACGTTGGAGTTTCAACCTACAAGTCTATTTCTTAAATAGCCGTTTTCGTCAAGTAAATCAGATTAGAGAAAGTGGTAAGGATATTATTCAAGACCGTACCATTTATGAAGATGCGCATATTTTTGCTCCCAACTTACATGCCATGGGATTAATGACAAATAGAGATTTTGAAAATTACCGCTCGTTATTTGATTTAATGGAATCCTTTGTTCAAGGTCCCGATTTATTGATTTACTTACGTAGCTCTATCCCGAATTTAGTGAGTCAAATTCACAAACGTGGTCGCGATTATGAGAACACGATTAGTATTGATTATTTAAGTCGCTTAAATGAACGCTATGAAGCTTGGATTCATGGTTATGATAAGGGCAACCTATTAATAATAGATGTAGATAATATGGATTTTGTGGCAAACCCAGAAGATTTAGGGACTATTATCAATAAAATTGAAGCACAAATTCACGGCCTTTTTTAGGGTTTATTTTATAAAGCCACGTTCTCTTGCATGAATAATAGCCTGATCGCTACTTTCAACTAATAACGCAGGTGTTGTTTTATAGTTTTCAAACAAGGCTTTGATACGTAACATTTTCTTTTTATGATTAACGATTCGTAGGTAAATAGCCATAATACGGTTCGGGTAGCTTTCTGATACTTCCATATAAATATCCGCATCATATTCACCACAATCACCAATTAGAATGAAATTCAAATTCGGATAAGCCTCTAGAATATGCATAATTTCATTCTGCTTCTGCGGCTTTTCATCTTGACTTTTCTTGTGAAAAACCCCATTAACACTACGCAATAAAATGGGTCCTTTTGGAAAATCATTCGTTTTTAGAAAATACTTTAAATACCGATAAAGGTTCCAAGGACTGTGACTAACATAAAATAAAGGGTTTGCGTTTTGCCCTGATTTGCCCCGATGCAACTTATGGTAGAATTTGGCTGCTCCTTCAAAAGGAATCCGACTAAAGGCACCTTTAAAGGCCGTATTAAATATTACGCGCCATTTAAAAAGTGAAACCACACCAGTATGCAAAATAGTATCATCTATATCACTAATGACGCCGAATTCTGATTCTTCACATGGAATTAAAATTTCAGCTGGAAATACATTATTATTGGTTATGTTTCGCTTCAAATTTACATCACTAAAAGATGCAACTATTGGTAACCAACCTTCATTATTAGCTAAGGCACCTAAACCTTCTAGTTGTTTTTCACATTTAAAATACCCCTTATTGTCCGTTTTAGTTTTTAAAATTGTCCCGTTGGGCAACTTTAAATTTATGTCAACATTTTTAATTTCATCACTTTCAAACCGTTTATAGGTGTTTACTAAAAGTTTAAACCAACCTTTATCTTCTAGGTTTATAGATTCGTCTTCAAGAGCTCTACCGCGCAGATAAAAATGCGTGTCACTTCCATAACTTTGAAACGTAATAATTTGAAACGGATCTTTTTTAAACATGTTTAAAAATATAAAAGATTTGATTGATAAAAAAACCACGCTGATTAGCGTGGTTTTGTAATATTATAGTACTATAACATTTATTTAACCTGTATTGGTCTATCATCTGTTACATCCATTTTGAATTGCGTAGACTCTTCTTTTAGCTTGGAAATTTTAGCATCAACTTCTGCTTTTGTCCCAGAGATTACTAATTCTTCCATATTAATGTTATTACCATTTACATTTGTAACGCTAACGACAGCTTTTGCAAAATCGTCTGATTTAATTACAAAATCAACATATACTTTTTTTGCCGTAAGTCCTTCTACAGCTTCTGTAGTTTCAGTAATAGCCAAACCAGTTTCAGCAGAATGACCACCTAAAATTGGTGCAATTACCAAACCAATTAAACAGGTTAGCTTAATTAAAATATTCATAGATGGACCAGAAGTATCTTTAAATGGATCTCCAACAGTGTCACCAGTTACAGCAGCTTTATGAGCTTCCGAACCTTTATAGGTCATTTCGCCATTAATTAAGACACCAGCTTCAAAGGATTTTTTAGCATTATCCCAAGCGCCACCAGCATTGTTTTGGAATATAGCCCAAAGCACACCTGAAACAGTAACACCAGCCATATAACCACCTAACATTTCAGCAATTGCCATGTTATTCATTCCAAAAATCATAGGAACAAATGCAATTACTAACGGAAAACCAATAGTTAATAAACCTGGCAACATCATTTCTCTTAAAGACGCTTCAGTAGAAATTGCCACACATTTATCATATTCTGGTTTCCCAGTACCTTCCATAATTCCTGGAATCTCTCTAAACTGACGACGTACTTCTTCTACCATTTCCATAGCTGCTTTTCCTACCGCATTCATAGCTAAAGCAGAGAATACGACAGGCACCATTCCACCTACAAATAACATGGCTAGAACGGGCGCTTTAAAAATATTAATACCATCAATACCAGTAAAGGTTACATAGGCAGCAAATAAAGCTAAAGATGTTAATGCTGCAGAAGCAATAGCAAAACCTTTTCCTGTAGCCGCAGTTGTATTTCCAACAGCGTCCAAGATATCAGTACGTTCTCTTACTATAGGTTCCTGTTCACTCATTTCAGCTATACCACCTGCATTGTCCGCAATAGGTCCAAAGGCATCAATTGCCAATTGCATAGCTGTAGTTGCCATCATAGCTGAAGCTGCTAAAGCCACACCATAAAAACCGGCAAATGCATAAGACGCCCAAATGGCTCCAGCAAACAACAATACAGAAGGGAATGTAGAAATCATACCAGTAGCTAAACCAGCAATAATATTGGTTCCAGCACCTGTACTTGACTGTTGTACTATATTTAAAATAGGTTTTTTACCTAAACCTGTATAATATTCAGTTACCGAAGAAATAACAGCGCCAACAACTAATCCTACTAGAGTAGCGTAGAATACGCGCATGGAAGATATTTCTTGTAAACCTTCACCAAAGAAATTCATTTGCATGGTTTCCGGTAACATCCACGTTACTAAACCAAAACAAGATAAGGCTACTAAACCAATAGAGGTCCAGTTACCCACATTTAAAGCGCCCATAACTTGAGCTTCTTTAGCCTCGTTACTTTTAATTTTCACCAACATAGTACCAATAACAGAAATAATAATTCCCGCACCAGCAATTGCCATAGGTAATAAGATTGGTCCAATACCGCCAAAGGCATCAGCAATATTTCCACCCATATCTTTAATTACATAGTTTCCTAAAACCATAGCAGCTAATACTGTAGCTACATACGAACCAAATAAATCGGCTCCCATACCAGCAACATCACCAACATTATCACCAACGTTATCTGCAATAGTTGCAGGGTTACGAGGGTCATCTTCAGGAATTCCTGCTTCTACTTTACCAACTAAATCGGCTCCAACATCGGCAGCTTTGGTATAAATACCACCACCAACACGGGCAAATAAAGCAATAGATTCAGCACCTAAAGAAAAACCAGCCAATGTTTCAAGAACAATAGTCATATCCATGGTATTTGTCCATACACCTCCCATAAAGAAATGGAAGAACCCTATGAAAAATATAGTTAAACCTAAAACTGCCAATCCAGCTACTCCTAATCCCATTACAGTTCCACCACCAAAAGATACTTTTAGTGCATTAGGCAAACTAGATTTAGCCGCTTGTGTCGTTCTTACATTCGTTTTTGTTGCTATTTTCATACCTATATTTCCTGCAAATGCCGAAAAGACAGCTCCAAAAATAAATGCAACTACAATTAACCAATGTGTTGTTGGAACAATAAATGACACAGCTGCAAGTGCAATACTTACTACAAGTACAAATATGGCAAGTAATCTATACTCGGCATTTAAAAAAGCCAAAGCTCCTTCATAAATATGATCTGAAATTTCTTTCATTTTTCCGTCGCCAGCATCTTGTTTCATAACCCAAGATTTCTTTACGACCATATAAATTAATCCTAAAAGTGCCATGGCAATTGGCATATAAATCATCATTGATTCCATATATTAATAATTTTTTTAATTTGTTAATTAGCTCGCTAAAGTAGTGAAATACATTAAAACTAAAAAACCCTTCTATTTAATAATAGAAGGGCTTTATATTACTGTGTTTCTTACAACTATATGGTAAAATTACCATTTGCTTTATGCTCACTATTCTCGTAACGATCTAAACATTTGTTTAAAATATCATAGGCTTCATCTGCATTTCCCCAGCCTCCTACGTCAACTTTTTTCTTTTCTAAATCTTTATAAACTTGAAAAAAGTGTTCAATTTCTTTTATTTGGTGTGGATTCATATCTGACAAATCATTTAAAATATTCCAAATCGGATCTGAAACTGGTACACAAATTACTTTTTCATCTGGACCTTTCTCGTCTGCCATATGGAAAACACCAATTGGTTTTACCTCTACCACACACATTGGAAATGTTGGTTCACCACCTAACACTAAAACATCTAATGGATCACCATCTAATGCTAATGTTTCTGGTATAAACCCATAATCTGCTGGATACATCATGGATGAAAAAAGCATACGGTCAAAACGTATTTTTTTTAAATCGAAATCATATTCATATTTGTTTCTACTTCCTTTCGGTATTTCGATTAATACATCAAAAGTTAATTTTCCGTTTTTTGTCATTATATATTATTTTAACCTTTTATTCAGGCTTGTTTTTTTATTCCTATTAAAATTGAAGAAGGTTCATATTCAGAAGCCTCATTTTTACGGGCTGCAAAGATACATAAGTCTTTGGGTTTGGGCAACTAAAATTAATTTAGATCCTATAATTTCGAATTTGCCGATACTAATATGTTAAACACCTCGTTTCCTAAAAAGGAATCCAAATCACAATCTGATAATTTTAAAAGTAAGTAAATGAATTAAATCTTTTATTTAAAAAAAAATAGCCTCTAGAAGTTAGAGGCTATTTTTATATAATTATTTCAAAAATAGGTTGTCTGAATTTTAGAAATTAAAGCCAAAACTTCCGGTTACGCCAAAATTTCGGGCATCAGGGACGTCATGATAATTTCCACGGAAATTAAAGTCTATTCTAAATACTTTAAAAATATTACCAATACCAAGGCTGTATTCATAATAAATTTCGTCTGTTGGTGCTACCAATGGAATATTAGACGGTGCGCTTAAAGCTATATTATCTGCTGATATATCTCCCCAAACACCGCGAAAACCAACAATTTCTCGCCAATTTAACTTTCTTAAAAATGGAATTCTTGAAAACAATCGTCCATTAAAATTATGTTCTAAATGCAAAGAGGCATAGGTATCTGTTACAAACTCATAATAATTTAATTGCGAAAACGATTTGTATATAGAGAAATACGACTGGTTACCAGGCACCACACTTAATAACCCCAATGGAACCGTTCCAAATGTTTTACCTACTTCAATGGTAGAATACAGGCGGCCTAAACCACCTAATTGCCATGGCTGAATATAAGAAAGCTGTAACTTGGTATAATTAAAATCGCTACCAAAAATATTTTTATCACCTAAAGAATATTGTGCAAATATAGATGCATAGGTATCATTTCCATTACGACGTTCTACACCGTAACCTACCATTTTTCTGCCTGGAAAGTAAGATACTGCAAAGGTACTTTCAAATTGCTTTATTTCTGATGAAACACCAGTAGTGGATTCCTGATCTACATAATCTAAACTAAATGTTGGCGAAGCGGATGACAGTGTTCTATAATCACCTCCCACGCGAAACAATACGTTTTTAATGGGCTCCAGTTCTATAGCTAACGCCGTTAGATTAATATTGGTTAATTTATCATTGGTGGCTGTACTGAAAACCGCATTGGAAGCTAGACTTCGTCCTAAAACATCGGTTGATGTGGTTAAACTTGCCCCAATTTGTTCAATATCGCGCCTATGACCTGCAGATACAATTAACCGGTTTCGCTTGTTTAATAAATACTTGGCCGAAAAACCATATTTCATTTTATCATCTTTAAAACCATAAGCTAAAAATCCTTGTAAGCGCCACAAATCATTAGGTCCAAAATACGTTCTTGCACCTGCTCGTAAACGCACACCTTCTACATCATTATAACCTACAGTAGAAAAAATAGGGCCATAATCAAGGTTTAAATCGTCAAACTCAATATACCCAGACGCCAAAATACTTCCTGCATTATACAACCGCTTAAACTTTTTTACGGTTTTTAAAGTATCCAACATTTGGTAAATACCCTTTTCATCATTATTTAAAGCTTCCATTCGGTTTTCGTCCCAAAAATCATCTTCCCGATTATAGGCATCTAAATTGTAATCGAATACCTCTTCCTTATAAAACTTTTCGTCTTTGGATTTATTAAACTCGTAATTATCGTATAACGTTGTGCGTTTACCATAAACACCTCGCGACTTTTCTTTTTTATTAAATGTAAAATCGGACATGAAATAATCGCGTTTTATAAGAAAAACAGAGTCATTTAGCACGTCAAATTCTTGTTCAATATAAATTTCTTTTACCCAATTTATATTGGCACTTTTAGAGGCTTGCATATTAATTTCCTTAATAGCAAATGTGGAATCATTCACCCAGAAGTCACCTTTAAAAGTTAGTTCGTTTTTACGTCTTGGATAGTAAATAATGTTATAACACCATTTATTGTCCCGATAAGCACTATCAGATAATACATAATTATAGGTATTGACACCTGTTCTGGAAATTGGGCTCACGAAACTTTTATCAAAAAACTTTAGATAGTTATCATACACATCGTATTCCGAATATAAGTCCTTGATAAAAGCAATAATGCTTTGATTATTACTAAAGCCTGAATTTTTGTTTCCTTTTAATTCTACTTTCTCCTTGTTTAATAAATTATCGCCATAAACTTTGGCCACCTCTTCATTTAAAAATATTGGCAAATATGTTTTTCCTGTAACTTTAGATGTATCTACTTGCTCAAAAATAAACTCCATACCTTTAAAAAGGTTACTCTTTATCAGTGCGCTATCAATGGTATTTAAATCGAATTCTACTTTTTCATACCTATCGTATTCATACTGCTTAAACTGACTCAAGCCATTTTGACGTTTGCGTTCCCAAATTTTTTGCAGAATTGCAATTGCTGGATTTTCTTCTGCTTTTTTAGATTGTTTTCCTGTTACAATAAACACTTCATTAAGCGCAGCTGCTTCTTCTTCAATAGAAAAACGTAAGTCGTAATTCACTTTCTTGTCTAATGGCAACTCTATGGTTTTATAACCTACGAAGGAGACAATTAACGTTGGCCACGTTTTATCAGATTCCATATAAAAACGACCATTTTCATCAGTTATGGTGCCTTCAAAAGAACCTTTAAAAATTATGTTAGCATAAGCAACGGGTTCATTGCCTTCATCAAACACGTAGCCACTAACTTTTGTTTGGGCGTAACCAACAAAAGTAGCAAGGGCAAAAATAAAAAGTAGTAAGTTAAATCTCATAGTTATAAAAAAACTTCATCAACAATCTAGCCAATGAAGTTTTATTAACGTAAAATATACGTATTTATTTATACATTACTTTTTTCACGGCCTTTATCACTTCTTTATGATCAGGCAACCATTCTTCAAAAAGAACTGGTGAATAAGGCGCAGGTGTATCTGCTGTATTTATTTTAATAATAGGTGCATCTAAATAATCAAATGCTTCAGATTGGACTAAATATGTTATTTCTGTCGCAACATTTCCAAATGGCCATGCTTCCTCCAAACCACCAAACGGTTTGTTTTTTAACTGATGCAATTATTACTTCTTTGTCCAATGGACGAACCGTTCTTAATCGATTATCTCACGAAATGCCTTCTTTTTCAATTCATCTGCCCAACAGCTTTATAGGCTTCCTTGATAATTTTTCCAAAGGAGACAATGGTAACATCTGTACCTTCGCGTTTTACAGCGGCAACTCCCAATGGAATGGTATACTCACCTTCAGGTACTTCGCCTTTATCTCCATACATTTGTTCACTTTCCAAAATATTAAGGATCGTCATCGCGTATGGCCGATTTTAAAACCCTTTGGCATCATATGGATTGGATGGCACAACACTTTTAAACCCAGGTGTATTGGCGAACCAACTTTCAAAAGCCTGCGAGTGTGTTGCAGCCAACTGTCAGAAGCTGTTGGTCCACGAAACACGATAGGACATTTAAATTGCCCACCAGACATTTGTCTAATTTTTGCTGCATTGTTTATAATTTGATCAATCCCAACCAACGAAGTTGAAAGTCATATATTCTACAATGGGTCTACAACTTGTCATGGTAGAACCAATGGCTATACCAGCAAAACCAAGCTCAACAATTGGCGTATCTATAACCCGTTTTGGACCAAATTCATCAAACGTACCTTTACTAGCTTTGTACAAACCATTATATTCCGCTACTTCCTCACCCATTAAGTAAATGCTTTCATCTCTACGCATTTCTTCGCTCTTAGCTTCGACAATGGCTTCCCTAAATTGAATTGTTTTCATTATTACTTTATTAAGAAAGGCAAAAGTAAATTATTGATAAAAGAATAATATATTTTTAAAAATATAATTGTAAATTATAAATCTTTAAAATTACACGAAAGTTTAACTTAATAAAAGACACTAAACTTTTGGCTCAAGAACAAATTATTACAATATTGAAATTTTCAATAAATTTATTATGCATGCATAGTAAATATTCTGAATAAAATAATTAACTTCGTAACCTCAAAAGAATTACACATATTTAAATACATACTAATATGAAAATATTAGTATGTATTAGTCATGTACCTGATACGACTTCGAAAATTAATTTTACCGATGGCGACACAAAATTTGACACCAATGGTGTACAATTTGTTATTAACCCAAATGACGAATTTGGATTAACACGCGCTATGTGGTTTAAAGAGAAGCAAGGCGCTGCAGTAACGGTTGTTAATGTTGGCGGACCAGAAACTGAACCAACTTTACGTAAAGCATTAGCTATTGGCGCAGACAATGCAATCCGCGTTAATATAGAAGCTAAAGACGGCTACCAAGTTGCCAAACAATTAGCAAATGTAGTTAAAGAAGGTGGTTACGATTTAGTAATTGCTGGACGTGAATCCATTGATTACAATGGTGGCATGGTCCCGGGAATGATAGCTGGTTTAATTGGTGCAAACTTTGTAACCAATTGCATTAGTCTAGAAATAGATGGAACCAAAGCAACAGCTATGCGTGAAATTGATGGCGGGAAAGAAACGGTTTCTACCAGTTTACCATTAGTAATTGGTGGACAAAAAGGATTAGTTGAGGAAAGCGATTTACGTATTCCAAACATGCGTGGGATAATGATGGCTAGAAAAAAACCTTTAGAAGTTAAGGAACCAGTAGATGCTGGAACTGAAACCGCTTCAGTGAAATTTGAAAAGCCAGCTCCAAAAGGCGCCGTTAAATTAATTGATGCCGATAATGTTGGAGAATTAGTTAACTTACTTCATAATGAAGCTAAAGTTATATAAATAACAATATCCAAATTCCAAATTCCAGTAAATAATCCTCTGGAGTTTAGTTTTTGGAGTTTAAAATTTAAAAATTTATGTCAGTTTTAGTATATACAGAATCCGAACAAGGAAAATTTAAAAAAACCGCTTTAGAGGTTGCATCTTATGCAAAAGCTGTAGCGGAACAAATGGGTACAACCGTAACGGCAATTACCTTTAACGCTGATGACACAAGCGTACTTGGAAATCATGGTGTTGACAAAGTATTGAAAGTTACAAGTAGTGAATTAGAGAAATTTAACGCAAACGGTTATGCAAGCGCTATTTCTCAAGCTGCTAAAAAAGAAGGCTCCAAAGTAGTTATTCTTAGCTCCAGCGCGGACGGTAAATATTTAGCACCTTTATTAGCTATTAATTTAGATGCTGGTTTTGCATCCAATGTGGTTGAAGCGCCATCAAATGTTTCACCATTCACTGTAAAACGTACAGCATTTACAAACAAAGCTTTTAATATGACGACTATTGATACCGATGTGAAATTGGTAGGTGTTTCTAAAAATGCGTATGGTGTTAAAGAAAATGCAGCGAGTGCAACTGCGGAAGATTTTTTACCTAACATTCCAGAACTAGGAGTTCATGTAGATTCTGTTGATAAAGTAACAGGCCAAGTAACCATTGCAGATGCCGAAATAGTGGTTTCAGCAGGTCGTGGTTTAAAAGGTCCAGAAAATTGGGGAATGATTGAAGAATTAGCTGAAGTTTTAGGTGCAGCGACTGCCTGCTCTAAACCGGTAAGTGATTTAGGTTGGAGACCACATGGTGAGCACGTAGGTCAGACAGGAAAACCAGTTGCTGCCAATTTATATATTGCTGTTGGCATTTCAGGAGCTATCCAGCATTTGGCGGGTATAAACGCATCAAAAGTAAAAGTTGTTATTAATACAGATCCCGAAGCACCTTTCTTTAAAGCTGCTGATTATGGAATTGTAGGTGATGCTTTTGAAGTTGTCCCTAAATTGATTGAAAAATTAAAGGAGTTTAAAGCACAACAGTAAATATATTTTTTTAAATTGTATTTATAAAAGGGCTGTTTAAGTTGGTATAAATTACTAAAACTGTTTCGTTCAGTTTGGTAAAGTCCTAATTTAAACAGTTCTTTGTTTTTTAAAATACTATGAGTTTAGTACGACTAAAGATAAAAGGAATTTCATATAGCCAAACACAAAATGGCGCCTACGCATTAATATTAAATGAGGTAGATGGTGATAGAAAGTTGCCAATTGTAATTGGTGCTTTTGAAGCACAATCCATTGCTATAGCTTTGGAAAAAGAAATTAGACCGCCTAGACCACTTACCCACGATTTATTTAAAAATTTCGCCGACCGTTTTGATATTGTTGTCAAACAGGTTATCATCCATAAGCTAGTGGATGGCGTTTTCTATTCCAGTATTATTTGTGAACGTGACAACGCTGAAGAAATTATTGATGCCAGAACTAGTGATGCTATTGCTTTAGCGCTGCGGTTTCAGGCACCAATTTTCACTTACAAGAATATTTTAGATAAAGCAGGAATTTATTTAAAAATTAATCCGGAAGATGAAGACGAGTCGGAATCAGAAAGTATTTTAGTAGATGATATGATTGCCGAAGAACTAGAAACCGGAAGTGTTCAGGAGAATTACAAAGCAAAATCGCTCGAGGAACTTCATAACATGCTTGATGAAGCTGTTGCCAATGAAGATTATGAAAAGGCAGCTAACATTCGCGATGAGATTTCTAAACGCTAACCTTATGATTAAAAATATACTACTAGCTATTACAGCTATTTTTTTTGGGATTACAACTTCTTTCGGACAAGATTTAGAAAAAAAATGGTCGTCTCAATCCACATCAAATCCTTATAAGAGTATCGAGTTTAAAAAAGGAGAATTCACCTTTTCTAACGATTCAATTCAGGACTTAAAAGGTGATTATTTGTATCAAAACAACTTATTGGTATTCTATTATAACGATTCTTTAAACTCCATTAAACGTTTTAAAATAAAAGAACTAACAGATTCTACCTTAATTTTTAAAGATAAGCAAGCTACTTATACCTATATATCATCCACATCAGTTTTAGCTGAAAATCCGGCGCCTACGGTTGCATCAAATTCAGAAAACGGTGTCATTATTCCAAGTCAAGGTTTTTCCATTAATAGTCTTTGGCGTGGTATTCTAGGTATGGTAACCTTAATTTTTGTATCCTTTATATTTAGCAGTAACCGAAGAGCTATTAATTGGAAAACGGTTGGTTTAGGATTAGCCTTACAACTCATTATTGCCATTGGGGTTTTAAAAGTTGGTTTTATAAAAGGCATCTTCGAGTTTATAGGCAAAGGGTTTATCGAAATTTTAAGTTACACGCAAGCTGGAAGCGAGTTTCTATTTGGGGGCATGCTAGATGTTACTTCCTTCGGGTTTATTTTCGCATTTCAAGTATTGCCAACAATTATTTTCTTTTCGGCATTAACATCCGTTTTATTCTATTTAGGTATTATTCAAAAAGTAGTCAAACTAATGGGTTTACTATTAAGTAAGGTATTGGGCATTTCGGGAGCTGAAAGTTTAAGTGTTGCAGGAAACATCTTTTTAGGCCAAACGGAAGCGCCACTTTTAATAAAAGCGTATTTAGAAAAAATGAACAAGTCTGAAATTCTCCTAGTAATGATTGGGGGAATGGCTACCGTTGCAGGAGCCGTTTTAGCAGCTTACATTGGTTTTCTTGGTGGCGAAGACGAGGCATTACAACTCTTTTACGCCAAACATTTATTAGCTGCCTCTGTTATGGCGGCTCCAGGTGCTATTGTAATTTCCAAGATATTATTTCCACAAACAGAAAAAATTAATACGGATGTTCATGTATCCCAAGAAAAAATAGGGTCTAACATTTTGGAAGCTATAGCAAACGGAACCACTGAAGGTTTGCGTTTAGCCGTAAATGTTGGTGCTATGCTACTCGTTTTTGTCGCATTTATAGCTATGGTTAATGGCATTCTAGGCGGTATTGCTGGTTTTGACGGTATTAGCATTCAAGCTTTAAACATTAACTGGCATTTTACCTCATTAAATGAAGTCATTGCAGCAAACACCCCGTATCAAGCGTTGTCATTAGAATTTATTTTAGGTTATATTTTTGCGCCATTAATGTGGTTAATTGGTATTGCAACAGAGGATATGGCTTTAATGGGTCAACTTCTAGGTATTAAGCTAGCAGCTAGTGAGTTTATTGGGTACATCCAATTAGCAGAATTAAAAAATGTAGCGAATGCCACACATTTAACGTACGAGAAATCTGTAATTATGGCAACGTATATGCTCTGTGGATTTGCAAATTTTGCATCTATTGGTATTCAAATTGGCGGAATTGGATCTCTTGCGCCAGGCCAACGCAAACAACTATCTAAATTTGGAATGAAAGCGTTGATTGGTGGAACCATTGCATCTTTAATTTCTGCAACAATTGCAGGAATGATTATTGGATAACACACTTCTGCAAAGGACGGAAAATCGATTTAAAAGTACTATTATAGTTTAGCGTCAGCTAGTTAATAACTTTTTATATCATTTTAAAGGTTACCTCCGTTGTATTTAACCCTTTTCTTTATTTTAGCTTATCATTGTTGGAGGCAAACGCCCAAGTATAATTGAAATTTTTGTGTAATTAAAAAGAGATTTCCACTTTCGTGGGACATATTATGAAACAATATCACGACCTAGTTAAGCACGTATTGGAAAACGGAAACGAAAAAGGTGACCGTACAGGAACTGGAACAAAAAGTGTATTTGGATATCAAATGCGTTTTGATTTAAGCGAAGGTTTCCCAATGGTTACAACCAAAAGGCTACATTTAAAATCTATTATTTACGAACTTTTATGGTTTTTAAAAGGTGATACCAATATCAAATATTTAACAGACAATGGTGTTAGAATATGGAACGAATGGGCTGACGAAAATGGCGATTTAGGACCAGTTTACGGCCATCAATGGCGAAACTGGAACAACGACGAAATTGACCAAATTAAAGATATTGTTGAAACTTTAAAAACCAATCCGAATAGCCGACGCATGTTGGTTTCTGCTTGGAATCCGTCTGTTTTACCAGACACTTCCAAATCGTTTGATGAAAATGTGGCCAACGGAAAAGCAGCACTTCCACCTTGTCATGCCTTTTTTCAGTTTTATGTAGCAGATGGTAAGTTGTCTTGCCAATTATACCAACGTAGTGCTGATATATTTTTAGGTGTTCCTTTCAATATTGGTTCCTATGCGCTTTTCACTATGATGATAGCACAAGTTTGTGGTTATGAGGCTGGCGAATTTATCCACACCTTTGGTGATGCACATATTTATAATAATCACGTAGAACAATTGGAATTGCAATTATCTCGTGACATCAGACCTTTACCTAAAATGAAAATTAATCCAGATGTAAAAGATATCTTCGATTTCAAATTTGAAGATTTTACGTTGGAAGATTACAATCCACATCCTCATATTAAAGGAAAAGTGGCCATTTAAAACCCCTTCATGAAAAACCTACTATTCATATTCTCGATCCTTTTTAGTCTCTCTATCTTTTCACAAGAAAACACAAATTCAGAAGACTTGAAAGATACTCAAGATACGTCTAATTTCGAAGGCTCTGTTGATTCGGATGTCACATCATTTTCTATCATAGAAAATGTTCCCATTTATAAAGGCTGCAGTAAAAATCTAGACAACAAAGCTCAAAAAGAATGTTTAAATAAAAAACTAAACAAACATATTGGCGCAAACTTTAATACTAAAGTCGCTGCAAAATTAGACTTGCCTGACGAGACTGTGGTTAAAATAAATGTTAAGTTCATTATTTCTAAAACTGGAGAAATTGTAGATATTGAAGCTGAAACACCCTTTCCAGAATTGGAAGCCGAAGCTATTCGCGTTATTAAATTAATTCCGAAAATGGAAAGACCAGGTTACTTTAAAGATGCACCTGTAAGCGTTCCTTATTTTATTCCAATAAAATTTAAAATTGCAAATAGCGGTTTTAATTCTTCTAAAGACATGCAATATCCAACTTACAGAGGTTGTGAAAAATCAGTGAGCTTTGAGGATTTAAAAAATTGCACGATTGGGAAAATAATGGACTATGTTAAAGTTAGCATTAATTATGATTTGGCCGATAAACTATTCCCATTGGATAAGAGCACGCAATTTGAAGTTAGCTTTGTTATAAACGAGAAAGGTAAAGCCGAAGATATTTCTGCCAAAGCACACAAAAGAGAAATGGCTGCGGAAGCTATTGGCGTTTTAAAGCGTATGCCCAAAATGAAAGCACCTGGCTCTATAAATGGTAAGCCAACCAAAGTACCCGTCAAATTTTTAATGACCATTTATTTCTAATCTGTTTCACAATATGAATTCAGCAAAAAATAGCTAAATTTGTTTAAATTCAGTCAATCATGTTCGGAAAGAAAAAAGATACTACCACGGAAATAGATAAGGAACAATTGGAGCTTTTAAAAACAGCCCAAAACCGCATTAAACAAAAAAAGCGTTTGTATGCGCATTTTGTAATTTTTCTAATTGGGTCCGTATTTTTAATACTCGCCAACACGGCTTTAGGAATTGGAGAAGGTGTTAAACTATTTAACATAGATTGGTTTGTATATGCTATTGGCATTTGGTTATTCTTGTTTATATATCACATTGTGAATGTATTTATTACGTCAAAATTGTTGAGTAAAAAGTGGGAAGAAAAACAATTAAATTTACTTATTAATAAGCAAAAGCAACGCATTGCCGAATTAAAAACACAGGTAGAAAATGACTTACCGCTACCAGAAAAAAAAAACCGGATAGCGACTTCTAAAAATTCAAATATTACTATAATAGTTGCCGCTGGAGAGAATAATGCTATAGGAAAAGACAACCAATTAATTTGGCATTTAAGTGACGACCTCAAACGGTTTAAAAACTTAACTAATGGTCACCATATTATTATGGGTCGTAAAACCTTTGAAAGTTTCTCGAAACCCTTACCTAACCGTACGCATATTGTTATAACCCGTCAAGAAAACTATCAAGTTCCTTCTGGTGTTATTGTTGTTAATAATTTAGAAGATGCTCTAGATGCAGCGCGAGCAGACAGTCAACCATTTATAATTGGAGGCGGCGAAATATACAAGCAAGCTATGCCTTTTGCTAATAAGTTAGAAATAACACGCGTGCATTCCAGTTTTGAAGCCGATACATTTTTCCCAGAAATAGATCTATCTATCTGGAAAGAAGTTACCAAAACCACACATCCAAAAGATGATAAGCATGCTCATGATTTTTCGTTTATAACCTATACACGCCAATAAAATCCTGTTGTGAAGCTTAAAAAAAACGCAAACTCATAACGTATCTTAATATACTGGATCAACCCATTCAATTTAACCCTTTTGTATTTAGCAGAAAATTTATTCTTTGGGCCATATTGGGTTTAATAGGCGGACTAATTGCTAGTGTTTATTGGATTGTTTTAGAGTTTTTCACCCATCAATTAGCGTTTTTTGATGGTTGGTTGGTTATTCCAACCATGGCTATCTGTGGGCTTTTAGCAGGTTTTGTTATTCACTTTATTGGCGATCCAGGGGAAATTCATTTAATTGTAAACAACATTCGTTTTAATAAAGGAAAACTCGACCCGAAGAATAATCCATCCATGATTCTTTCTTCCTTATTATGTATTGCGTCAGGAGGTAGTTTGGGTCCCGAAGCGCCATTGGTTCAAGTTACAGGATCAACTGGCACTTGGCTTGGAAAAGTCTTTAGATTAAAAGGTGAAGACCTACGTTCCATGAGTATTGCTGGTATGGCTTCCGGATTTACAGCCTTATTCGGAGCACCTTTAGGTGGTAGTTTATTTTCACTTGAAATTTTGCATCATGAACATGCCGTCGAATATTACAAAGCCATTATTCCTGCCTTTGTAGCTAGCAGTTTTAGTTATATGATATTTGCTTTAATTATTCATTTAGGCATTGGGCCAACTTGGGATTTACCAGCTTATGAAATGTTAAGTAAATTTGATTTTGCTTATGCTATTTTATTCGCAATTATAGCAACAGCCATTGGTTGGCTCTTTATAGTTTGCACAAAATTCTTTAAAAATATATTTGCTAAATTAATGGTGCCCATTTATATCAAAACCTTTATTGGAGGTGTTTTATTGGGTTGTATTGTTTACTACCTACCAATCACCCGCTATTTTGGTCATCTTGAAATTAACACCCTTATTTTAAGCGACTTTCCTCTAAAAATGCTCGTCCTCATTCTATGCTTTAAAATAATTGCCATTGCCATAACCGTTACATCTGGTTGGCGAGGTGGCTTTATAATTCCCTTGTTTTTTACAGGCGCTACTTTGGGTTTAATACTTCATCAATTTTTACCATCTATCAGTCTGTCCTTAACAATTGTTAGTTGTATGGCTGCTATAAATGCTTGCGTAACTAGAACCCCCATGAGTACGACAATTTTACTATCAACCTTAACAGGGTTTACGTATTTTATCCCGATTCTATTTGCGAGTTTAACAGGTTATTTTTTAGCACCACGCACTCCGTTTATTGGATCTCAAATGAGCGAAGAAAAAGACGCGTAATATTCCCATTTTTTCTCTAATTTCGCAGTATGGTTAAAGACATTCAATTGCGCGTTAGTTTAGTAGAAGAAGAACGCGCTGATATTTTACTAATAAAAGCGTCTCAATTTCTTGATATAAGTCGCGACAAAATTTCAGGCATAAAAGTACTTCGGAAGTCTATTGATGCGCGAAAACCTAAAATAATTTTCAATTATAAAGTCGCCGTTTATATTAACGAAGCTGTTCCAGAAACATCCGAATACACTTTTGACTATAAAGATGTTTCCAAAGCAAAACCCGTTCACATTATTGGTTTTGGACCTGCAGGCATGTACGCTGCTTTACGCTGTATTGAACTCGGTTTTAAACCTATTGTTTTGGAACGAGGTAAAAATGTAAAAGACAGACGTAGGGATTTAAAAGCCATCAATCAAGATCATTTTGTAAACGAAGATTCCAACTATTGCTTTGGTGAAGGTGGCGCAGGAACCTATAGTGATGGAAAATTATACACCCGAAGCTTAAAACGTGGTGATGTAAGACGCATTTTTGAAAACCTCGTCTATCATGGTGCTACAGATCAGATTTTAGTCGATGCCCATCCACATATTGGCACCAATAAGTTGCCGAAAGTGGTCCAAAATGTTCGTGAAACCATTTTAAAATACGGTGGCGAAATTCATTTTGAAACACGTGTTACCGATTTCATAATAAAAAACAATGCCATCCAAGCCATTCAATTACAAAATGGCAACGAAATGGAAGCCAATCGCGTTATTTTAGCAACGGGTCATTCTGCTAGAGATATTTATTATTTGCTGCATAAAAAAGAAATTGCACTCGAAGCAAAATCTTTTGCTATGGGTGTTCGCGCCGAGCATCCGCAAGAAATTATTGACAGTATTCAATATCATTGTAGCGGTAAACGCAGCGATTTATTACCAGCAGCTTCCTATAGTTTAGTGCAACAAGTTAACAATCGTGGTGTATATTCATTCTGTATGTGTCCCGGCGGTTTTATTGTGCCTGCAGCTACAGCTAATGGCGAAGTGGTTGTTAATGGCATGTCGCCTTCTAAACGCAATAATTTATTTGCTAATTCTGGGATTGTGGTTGAAATTGATGTCCACAAAGACCTGTATAAATATGAGCATTTTGGCGTGTTGAAAGGTTTAGAATATCAGAAGGATTTAGAGCGTTTAGCCTTTACGGCTGGCGGCAGAACTCAAACAGCTCCTGCCCAACGTTTAACAGACTTTGTTAATGGTAAACTATCACCTACATTAAACCCAACCTCCTATCAACCTGGTTTAAATTCGGCGCCTTTACATTCCTTATTACCAAAATTAATTGGGAGTCGTTTACGCCAAGGCTTTAAAGCTTTTGGCGAAAAAATGCATGGGTATTATACCGAAGAAGCAAATATAGTTGGTGTGGAATCCCGTACTTCCTCACCTATTAGCATTCCTAGAAACGACAAATTAGAACACACACAAATTAAAGGCTTGTATCCTTGCGGTGAAGGTGGTGGGTATGCAGGAGGCATTGTTTCTGCTGCCATGGATGGTGAGCGTTGTGCCGAAGCAGCTTGTTTTTAAAGCTAGTAAATTGTTTTCTTTAGCGTTGAACTTAAGGCTAATTTTATCATTTAAGGGCGACGGTAAACTAATTTAAAATTTCCTATTTTTGCAGCAATCAAAATTTGATACACATGAATGCATATATATTTCCAGGACAAGGTGCCCAATTTTCAGGAATGGGATTAGACCTTTACGAAAAATCACCTTTAGGACAAGAATTATTTGAAACCGCAAATGATATTTTAGGCTTTAATATTACAGATACCATGTTTGAAGGATCTGCTGAAGATTTAAAACAAACCAAGGTTACACAACCAGCCATTTTTTTACATTCGGTTATTTTAGCTAAAGTTTTAGGAAACAGTTTCAAGCCTGATATGGTTGCTGGACATTCATTAGGAGAATTTTCCGCATTAGTTGCCAATGGAACCATGTCTTTTGAAGATGGTGTAAAACTAGTTTCTGCTCGTGCATTAGCCATGCAGAAAGCCTGCGAAATCCAACCAAGTACAATGGCTGCCGTTTTAGGTTTAGAAGATGCTATTGTTGAAAAAATATGTGCCGAAACCGAAGGAATTGTAGTTGCTGCCAACTATAACTGCCCTGGACAAGTAGTGATCTCTGGAGAAATTGAGGCCGTAAACAGAGCTTGCGAATCATTGAAAACAGCAGGCGCCCGTCGTGCTTTAGTGCTACCGGTTGGTGGTGCTTTTCATTCGCCTTTAATGGAACCTGCCCGTGAGGAGTTAGCAGCTGCTATTGAAGCTACCACTTTTGCCAAACCACGATGCCCAATATATCAAAACGTAACAGCAAGTGCCGTTATGGATGAAGCGATTATTAAAGCCAATTTAATTTCACAATTAACAGCTCCTGTAAAATGGACGCAGTCTGTTCAGCAAATGATAACAGATGGCGCCGCTCTATTTACGGAAGTTGGACCAGGAAATGTCCTACAAGGCTTGGTGAAGAAAATCAATAGAGATTCTCAAACGGCCTCTGCAACTTTTGAAACGGAAGCCTAATGAAACTATCACGTACTACTTGGATTATTCTATTAATTGTATTCAATATTGCTATTGATCAGATAACCAAAATTATTGTTAGAGCCGATGTTGTTCCAGGTAGTCAAACACCTATCATTGGCGATTTTTTTACCTTACATAATGTTGAAAATTCAGGGGCATTTTTAGGCATGGGAAGCGACTTCAATCCAACCTTGCGACTCATTTTCCTATTAATTTTGCCAACCGTAGTTTTAGGCTATGTGGTTTATTACATTCTTAAAAATAAAGAATTGGATAAATGGTCTTTAATTGGATTTTGCTGTATCGTAGGTGGTGGAATTGCCAATGTATATGATAGAATTGTTTACGGATCGGTAACCGATTTCTTTCACATAGATTTAGGCGGCGTTTTTAGAACTGGTATATTTAATGTAGCAGATATGTCTGTAATGTTTGGAATGGGACTGTTACTAGTTGCTAGTTTTAAATCCAAAAAGAACGTTAAGGAAACGGCTTAAATTAAGCCATAGAAAAAGCGTGTCAAAATCATATATACATATGTTTTCGACACGCTTTTTGCTTAATAAATTAAAGTATTACACGTTTATCTTGCCAATTCGCAAGCTTCACAATCTTTAATTTTGCCATAATAGGTTTCACGATATTTGTGAACCGTTTTGACAGGAATGCTCAAAAATTGTTTCTTAATGTAAGTTACTCTGGTAAGTAATTCACCCATTTTTGGTGTGAATCTTTTTTCGACTTTCGTCTCACGTTTTACTGTAATCAATTTCATATTATCTCGTATCATTTGATACAAAGAAACGACATTTTAAAGGAATACGCAAAAATACATCATTAATACACTGTTAATCAATGCAATAATATTGATACAATAATTCAAACGCTATTTCATTATCATATCCACAATGAAACTTACGTATAATTATGAGATAGTAAATGCTAAAATGAGAGAAATGACTTACAAACCTCTAATTTTCTGTTCCCATTTCCATGCAGACAACATAGCTTCATCTAAACTTGATGCTGCTTTCCAACCTAATTCTTCATTAGCTTTTGTCGTATCTGCATAAGCCGAAATAACATCGCCTTCCCGTCTATCAGCAATTTTGTAATTTAAGCTTTTATTGGAAACACGTTCAAAAGAATGGATAACCTCTAATACAGAACTTCCTACGCCTGTTCCAATATTAAAGGTTTCATAATTTGAAGTATTCTTCTTATTCAACAAACGTTTTAACGCAACAACATGGGCTTTTGCTAAATCTACAACATGGATATAGTCTCGAATACAGGTACCATCTGGTGTTGGATAATCATCTCCAAACACGGATAAAGCATCACGTAAACCGGCTCCTGTTTGAGTGATAAATGGCACCAAATTTTGTGGAACGCCTATAGGCAACTCCCCTATTTCTGCAGTTGGATGTGCGCCAATAGGATTAAAATAACGCAAAGCAATCGCATTAAAATTCGATTTAACTTTACAAGTGTCTTTTATAATTTCTTCACCTATTTGTTTGGTATTTCCATAAGGTGATTCTGCCGGTTTTATAGCCGCATCTTCTGTAATAGGCATATTATCTGCTTGACCATAAACCGTACATGACGAACTAAATATGAAGTTAGACGCCATTTTAGCCGTCAATTCCTGCAATATATATATAAGTGTATTTAGGTTATTTTCATAGTAGAGGAGCGGTTCTTGTACGCTTTCACCAACCGCTTTACTGGCAGCAAAATGAATAACTCCTTTAATATCTTTATGCTTAGAAAAGAAATTTTGAACAGCTGATTTATCCTTTAAATCCAGTTGTTCAAAAAGCGGTGACTTTCCAGAAATAGCCGTAATACCTTCTAAAACATCTATGGATGAATTGGATAGATTATCTATTATTACCACTTCAAAACCTTCGTTCTGCAATTCGATAACAGTGTGAGAGCCAATAAAACCTAAACCGCCTGTAACTAATACTTTATCCATTAATGTATTCTAAAACTTTTGACGTAATAAAGTCGATTTGCTCATCATCTAATTCCGTATGCATTGGTAATGAAATAACACTTTTTATTAATTGGTTAGTTACCGGAAAATCGGCTTCATTATAACGATCGTCTTCATAAGCTTTTTGTTTATGAAGCGGAATTGGATAATAAACGCCGCAAGGAATATCGTGAGAATTTAAAAATTTCACCAAGCCATCACGATCAACATTTTTGGTTTTTAATGTGTATTGATGAAATACATGACAATCACAAGTTGAACAACGGCCTTCACAATCAACGCTTTTTCTAAAAGGGATTTCAATATTAGCGTGATTTTTAAAAGCGGCATCATATTTCATAGCTGCGGTTTGTCTCGCTTTATTATAAGCATCCAAATGTGGTATTTTGGCATTTAATACAGCTGCTTGAATAGAGTCCAATCGTGAGTTTACACCAACCACATCATGATGATACCGTTCGTACATCCCATGATTTACAATTCCACGAATGGTATGTGCTAAAGCATCATCATTTGTAAAAATAGCACCACCATCGCCATAACAACCTAAATTTTTAGATGGAAAAAATGATGTAGATGCTACATGGCCTATGGTTCCCGCTTTCGCTTTTTTACCATTACTATATGTGTAATCCGCACCAATGGCTTGGGCATTATCTTCAATGACAAATAAATTATGAGCTTCCGCTAGAGCCATTATAGCCTCCATATCCGCACATTGTCCAAATAAATGAACAGGCACAATAGCTTTCGTTTTTGGCGTAATAGCATTTTTTATTGCTTCAATATTAATGTTAAAATCGTCCGGATTCACATCCACTAAAACAGGTGTTAATTGTAAAAGCGCAATGACCTCAACAGTTGCTGCAAAAGTGAAATCGGCTGTAATAACCTCATCACCAGGCTTTAGCCCCAAGCCCATCATGGCTATTTGCAAGGCATCCGTACCATTAGCACATGGAATAACATGTTTTACATTTAAATAGGTTTCAAGGTTTTTTTGAAACTCATGAACTTTAGGCCCATTAATGAATGATGCATTATCAATTATTTCCTGAATATCAGGATTCACAACATCCTTTATCGCTTTATATTGACCTTTAAGGTCAACCATTTGAATTTTTCTCATATGCTACGAAATTACGAAATTCATTAACGCGAACCAATGAAATTATTTCAAAGAAATGTATTTTAGCATCAAAGAATAGCAATTGAGAATTATTTATAACATTGGAATGTTTTTAGCGCAATTGGTTTTACCACTTGTAGCGTTATTCAACAACAAAATAAAGCTAGGCGTTTCTGGCCGATCCAACAGCTTTTCAATTTTAGAAAAGGCTCTAAATAATTCTGACAAGACCCTTTGGTATCACTGTGCTTCTTTAGGTGAATACGAACAAGGCCTACCCGTTTTCAAGGAATTACGAACGCTTTATCCAAGCCATAAAATTGTATTAACTTTCTTTTCACCATCTGGTTATGAAATCCGAAAAAACACAGACATTGCTGATGTAGTTGTGTATTTACCTTTGGATACAACGCATAATGCGAAGCGCTTTCTTGAATTAGTTAATCCAGAATTAACCCTTTTTATCAAGTATGATATTTGGCCGAATTATCTATTGGCATTAAAAAAACGCGGTAGTAAAGCGCTTCTTGTTTCTGCATTATTTAGAAAAGAACAATCCTTTTTTAAATTTTATGGCGGATTTATGCGTCAGGCGCTTTTCGCTTTTGAGCATATTTTTGCTCAAGATTTCAACACGCAAAAATTATTAGCAACTATAAATTATAATGAAACCACCGTAACTGGTGACACCCGATTTGATCGGGTTTTCAGTCAACTATCACAAAACAATGAATTGCCTTTTATAGACCAATTTAAAAACAATCAATTGTGCTTAGTTGCTGGTAGTACGTGGCCTGAAGACGAAGCGTTATTAATTGATTACATAAACAACACAGACTCCAAGACGAAATTCATAATTGCACCTCACAATATTAAAGCAAATCAGATTAAGAACCTGCAAGATGCTTTAACGAAAAAGACGGTCCTTTTTTCAGATAAAGCAGATAAAAAATTAGATGATTACACCGTTTTAATTATTGACACCATCGGATTATTAAGCAAAATTTATAAGTATGCGGATATAGCTTATGTGGGAGGTGCCATGGGGTCTACGGGATTACACAACACATTGGAACCGGCTGTTTTTGGCATTCCCATTATTATTGGAAAGCATTATGAGAAGTTTCCAGAAGCTTCACACATGATTTCAGAAGGCGGTATGGTTTCCATTTGCGATAAATTTGAATTAAAGAACACACTTGACCATTTCACAAAAAACCCTTCAGAAATACAAAATTCTGGTAATCAGAATCTTAATTATATAAAAAAAAATACAGGTGCCGTAATCCAAATCTTGGACTACATACGTATATAGGTGAAACTGTGAATTTTTAACGGATGTTAAAAAATGTTAAAATTAAATGCATAATTTCATAATTTGTTATTAAATTCGCACAATTAAAATAAACACTAAAACTTTAAACTAATGAAAAAATTATTATTAAGTACAGCTTTATTATTGGCTTTAGGTGTAACTTTCACATCTTGTAGAGATGAGAAAAATGCTGATAGCGTAGAAGAAACAATGGACAACGCTGGTGATGCAATGGAAGATGCTGCTGATGATGTAGAAGATGCTATGGAAGATGCTGCTGACGAAACTGAAGGTGCTATGGAAGAAGCTGGTAAAGCTATTGACCAAGCAGCAGAAGACACTGGTGATGCAATTGACAATGCAGTTGATGAAACTGGAAAGGCAATTGACAATGCTGCTGATGCAACAAAAGATAAAGTTAACGACTTAACTGACGATAATTAATTAGATTTTTACAAATCTGATTTTAAAAGCGCTCCCAATGGAGCGCTTTTTTTATTTACACCTTTAATATTTCTACATCATTAAGTTTCGGCATAGCAACTATCCACTTTAAATTTGTTTGTATTTTTACACGAAAAGCATCCATTACAGCAGCTTCACCATGCACTAAAAATACTTTTTCAGGGATATTTTTAATGCCACCCATCCAATGTAACAATCCCTTTTGGTCGGCATGTGCTGATAAACTTTCCAAATGTGCCACGCGCGCTTTAACAGGATAGTATTTTCCATAAAACTTAATTTCGTGAGCTCCATCTAATAATTGTCTACCGCGAGTTCCCTCCGCTTGATAACCAACCAGCAAAATGGTTGTTGCAGGTTCATCAATAAGTTGTTGTAAATATGTTAGCACCCGTCCACCCGTTACCATACCGCTTCCTGCTATAACAATTTTAGAGCGTTTATCATCAATAGCTTTCCAAGTATCTCTATACGATTCTGTTATCGTTACATGCTGAACCATAGCCTGGTATTCAGAATGAGATAGTTTATGCCAATCTGGAAACTGGCTAAAAACATCTAAAACATTATGACCCATTGGACTATCTACAATTATAGGAATGTTTGGTATTTTGTTTTCCTTATACAATTTCCAAAGTACAAACATTAAAGTCTGTAAGCGTTCTACCGCAAAACTAGGAATAATTAAATTACCTTTTTTATGTAGTGTTTGTTTTACCAAATCTGTTAAAATAGCTTCTACATTTTCTTCAGGATGTAATTTATTACCATAGGTACTTTCTACAAACAAATAGTCGGCCCATTCTGGTCTTTTTGGAGGCTGGAGTAAATAATCTTCTTGACGACCAATATCTCCTGAAAACACGAAGCGCTTCTCATTAATATCTAATTCAATAAACGTGGACCCTAAAATATGACCATTGTATTGAAAACGGTATTTGCATACTTCTGATAGCGCAATCCATTTATCAGGTAATTCTGGTTGAAACTTCCGAATGGCTTTTTCTGCATCCAAGGTCGTATAAAATGGTAATGCTGGTTCGTGCTTACTATACTTTTCTTTATTAGCTTTCTCGGCTTCTTCTTCGTGAATTTTGGCACTGTCTCTTAAAATAATTTCAGCAATAGCTAATGTTGGACTAGTGCCAATTATTTTTCCCGAAAAACCTTGTCTCACCAATCGAGGCAAATAACCGACATGATCCAAATGACCATGAGTTAATAACACCACATCAATAGCTGGAACATCAATAGGTAATTCTTGCCAATTTAACGCGCGCAATTCCTTTAAACCCTGAAACATACCACAATCTATCATAATATTTAAGTCACCTGTTTCTAATAAATATTTAGAACCTGTAACCACCTGAGAAGCTCCTAAAAATGTGACTTTAACTTGATTTATCTCATTCATCATGATGACATAATTGTTTAATTTCCTTTAATATTTTTGTTTTTCTAACTTCTGAAATACCCAAATGGTCTAAATAAAAAACATCTCCAATTAAATCCCGACAAAGCACCACATCTCGCGTTAATAAAAATTGCTTTTCACGTTTTGTTAGTAATGTTGATACCGTAATAGGGTATAAACCCAATCTATCAATTCGGTCTTTAAGCCCATCGTTTTTAGGGTAATCCCAACTCAATAAATACAACCCGATACAATTGCCATATTGAAGCGCATCTTTTGTAAACCGTGTATTTGTAACTACCCAACCTTGATTTAACGACGTTTTATGTGGTTTCGAGTCCCAATGTTTCTTCACATCTTTAAATCGAGAGGCGATATAAAGTGGCACTTTCACATTGCAATTTCGTCCTTCTTCACTATGAAATTTACACTCTACAATAGTAGTATCGGTATTTTTATGAGCAACCACATCTATTTCATGAGGAACACATATACCTTGAAGAATCTGTCCAACTTTTGTTTCATAACCAGAATATTTAAGCAGTGCTGCTATAAAGTTTTCGAACGGAAAACCCGTTGGCCCTAATTCATAAATCGCTTTCTTTAATTTGTATTTTGAAGCATAATAGCGCTTTTCTTTTTTGAGTAAAGCAAAAGCTCTATTATAAATTTCTTTGGTGGAAATACCTTGATATAACTCATCTCGAACAACATCTACAATCCGATTTACCACCTCTTTTTCAGCACCTGATCGACTTAAGGATGTTCGTAATTTCTCTAATGAGAATTTAACACGTTCTCCAGAGGATTTAATGATACTTATACCTGAATTAGATGCATCCTGTTTCATAATTATTTATTTTAAATCTTATGATTTTGTGCTTACGATGGTATTACCAAAAATGGAATACCAATATGAAAACCGATTTGATTAATTCTAGATTTAAAAAAGAGGTTTTCAAAAAATGAATGCTTATTGTTTATCATAACTAACATATCTACAGATTGCTGTTTCTGAAAATCTACAATAGCCGCAGAAACGGCATCATTACGAATATCGTGAAAATCATGCGGCGTTTTTTCAAGATACCGCTTCAACGTTTCTTGATTCTGCCTTTGTTCATCAGTTAAATCATCACCAAAAGAGACGTGCATGACATGTACCTGGGAGTTATGTGGTTTGGAAATTTTAATTATAGGTTGTATGTTTTTGTCCTGATAATTAATACCATAATCTGTAGGAAATAGCAGGTTTTTAGGCGCTTTAAATTTGGTTTCTTTAGGAATAGCTAAAACCGGGCAGGTAGCATTTTTAAACACATGAACAGCGTTACTTCCAAAAAGCACTTCTTTAGCACCTGTAGCTCCTTGAGTTCCCATAACAATAAAATCTACATTTTTTTTGGCTACTATGTTTTTAACTTCTTGTGTTAAAGTATTAAATGATGAAATGCTCTCTATAGTATGGTTTGAATTTTTAGAGGTTGCATTAATTTTAGCCTCAAAACGCTTCAAGCCATCAACAGAGGCGCTTCTAACAGCGTCCATGAGCTCAAACTGCGCTGTAGAACCTTGCATATAATCCATATTATAAATTACGGGTGTGTAGGTATGTAACAAATAAAACTTACAAACATCCTGTTCAAAAAGCTGCAAAGCATAGCCAATGGCTTGAAACGAATTGTCGGAAAAATCTGTTGGTAATAAAATATTTTTCATCTGAATTAATTTTAAGGGTTAAACATATTTATTGACGTCTTAAATTCTGCAACACCAGAAAAGGAATGTCAATTCGTAAGGAAATTTTATCAATTGGCGACTGCATAAGCAAAGCTTCAAAAAAGGACTGTCTGCTGTTTACCATAACGAGCATATCCGATTTTCGATTCTCTATATTATTATAAATTGCTGTTTTAATAGAGTCATGATGTTCCGTTATAACTTGAATGTCATTTTGACAAACAACATCTTTCAAAAAAGTTAGATTATCTTCCTGACGAATGGATAGCGTATCACTCTTTGATACATAGAGCAAATCAATTTTAGAACGATATGGTGCTGCAATTTCACAAAGCAACTTGAGTTCCCTTCGTCTAAACGGGATTAATAAATTTGTTGGAAATAAAATATGCTTGGGCTGCGTATATTTATAGTTTTCTGGAATAGCCAATACAGGGCAAGGTACGTATTTTAATACTTGAACCGTATGACTTCCAAAGAGCACTTTAGGATCATTACTTTCACCTCGTGTACCCATAACAATAACATCCATGTTGTGATCCTCAACTAGTCTGCCAGCTTCATCTACCAATGAGTTGTTAGCTGACAAAACGCGATAATCATGCCTTGGATTAGGTGAAATTTCATTTACAAAAGTTAAGGTTTCTTCTAGTTTCACATCAACTTCTGCCTTAATTGATTCCTCAATTTCTGAAAGTGTTTCTCGCGTTAGTTTTTCATTTTGATAAATAGCATCTTCATAGGCATGTAAAAAATAAAACACACTACGTTCATATTTAAATAATTCTAGAGCGTAACGAATAGCATTTTTAGCATTCTCTGAAAAATCTAATGGCATTAAAATTTGTCTCATAATATCCCTGTTTTAACTGTTTTGAATTTAAGAAATATCACGATGATAAACTATGACATTTATCACATTAACAAATATTTATACATCAGATTGATCTTATATTACATATAATAACTAACTTGATATCTCGTTCATTTGCCCTATTTCAATTTTCTAAATTACACATGAGAAGTTATTCACTTTTTACCATATTATTACTTTGTTTGGCCATATTTCTGGTAGATTTTGCTGCATTCTATTGGCTAAAATCCATAACGGATCTTCTAGATTCTAATATCCTTAAATACAGTATCCATATTCTTTTTTGGTTTTTTACTTTTGGGTTAATTGCAGCTATAATTATCTTGAAATTAAAATTAGATTCTATTACGCCAAAACGCAAGCAACTTTTAATTAGCTCGCTTTATGGATTGACTATTTCATCCTTTATTCCTAAAATTATTTTCATCATTGTTATTAGTATTTTGTTCATTACCAACTATGCTATTACAAATAAAGAATCGCTTTTAATAATCCCACTACTTGGATTATTTGCAGGTTTTTTACCTTTTTTTGTGATCGTATACGGAATTTTTAAAGCAATTTATAATTTTAAAATCCATGAACATACCCTTTTATTTTCGCATTTACCAGATGCATTTGATGGCTTAAAAATTGTTCAGATTTCCGATTTACATTTAGGCAGTTTTAATCATCGGTTTCATATTTTGGATCGTGCTATTGTTAAGATCAATCAATTAAAACCAGATTTAATTTTCTTTACTGGCGATTTAGTAAACAACTACGCTTGGGAACTGCGTGGTTGGAAAAAATCATTCCGGCATCTTTCAGCAAAAAAAGGCATGTATGCCGTTTTAGGCAATCATGATTATGGGGATTACAGTGCTTGGGAGTCGGCAGAAGCCAAGCAAAAAAACTTTGAAGGCATCACTAATTTTTTCAAAGACAATAATTTTAAATTGCTTTTAAACGATTCAGAAATACTAGAAATAGACAATCAACAACTCGCTATTGTTGGTGTGGAAAATTGGGGGAATCCACCTTTTAAACAATATGGCGATTTGCAAACAGCTTTATATAAAGCCGAGAAGGTTCCATTTAAAATTTTACTCTCTCATGACCCCTCCCATTGGACGGAAGAAGTCCTAAACGAAACTGATATTGCTTTAACGCTTTCTGGTCATACACACGGCATGCAAGCTGGTGTAAGTTTTGGAAAAAAAGAGTGGAGTCCCATAAAATACAAATACAAGCATTGGGCGGGTTTATACCAAGAAAACGAACAATATTTATATGTTAATCGTGGTTTAGGCTGGATGGGCTTTCCTGGCAGATTAGGTATGCGACCTGAAATAACCTGTATCACCCTTCAGAAATCAGAAAAAAATTATTAAATTATAACTAAAATATAAAAATATGCCTTTTATAGATTATTACAAGGTTTTAGGTGTTCCAAAGAATGCTACCGAGCAAGCCATTAAAAAAGCATATCGGAAATTGGCGCGAAAATACCATCCAGATTTAAATCCAGGTGATGCGGAAGCCGAAAAGAAATTTAAGGAAATAAATGAGGCCAATGAGGTATTAAGTCATCCTGAAAATCGTAAAAAATACGATGAACATGGTAAGGACTGGCAACATGCCGATGCTTACAACCAAGCCAGACAACAACAAAACCAAAACAGAAGCCAGTATCAACAGTATTCAAGTTCTAGTCAATTTAACGAAGGTGATTTCTCTGACTTTTTCGAATCTATGTTTGGCGGTGCTTCTAGAGGCTCACGAAGCCAAGCCGGTTTTAGAGGCCAAGATTATAATGCCGAATTGCATTTGGATTTAAAGGACGTTTATACCAGTCATAAGCGCACATTAACCGTAAACGGAAAAAACATTCGTATTACTATTCCCGCTGGTATTGAAAACGGTCAAGTTATAAAAATTTCAGGCCATGGCGGTCCAGGTGCAAATAATGGCCCGAAAGGGGATTTGTATATAACTTTCACTATCAATAACAACACAAAGTTTCAGCGCGATAAAGCTAACCTGTACAAGACAGTAGATTTAGATTTATACACGGCTCTTTTAGGTGGAAATATAACAGTGGATACTTTTGATGGCAAAGCAAAATTAACCGTGAAACCGGAAACTCAAAACGGCACACGCGTGAAACTGAAAGGAAAAGGATTTCCTGTTTACAAAAAAGCAGATGCATTTGGCGATTTATTTATTACTTACAACATAAAAACTCCTACCAATCTTACAGAAAAAGAGAAAGCATTATTTACTGAATTATCTAAATTACGATAACCATGGAAACAAAAAACGTTATTACGATCACTGAATTCTGTCAGCATTATAACATTCCCGAACAGTTTATTATAGCCTTAAACGAATATGAATTAGTTGAAATTGCTACTGAAAATAACACACCTTGCATTTACGTTACCGAAATACAAACAATTGAAAAATTAATTCGTTTTCATTTTGAATTAGATATTAATATTGAAGGCATTCACGCTATTTCAAACTTATTAAACAAAGTAGAACGCTTGCAAAAAGATGTAAAAGCGCTTCATAATAAGTTGACGTTTTATGAGAATATAAAACTCTAAAACTAGGTATTTAGAAATTCAGCAAAACTACCTTCATAAAAACGCGGCAAATAGGTTGATCCGTCTGGAAGCTGTTGCTCATCATCCTGCCAAACAATACGGATTCCCATTTGGGTGTTTAAAGAATAGCTATCAAGTCGTGAAATAAAAGCGCCATATAAATACGCGCGTTTTATATGCATGAAAAACCGCATAAGCTTACTCGCAATATAAAAGATGTTTTCATTACAGTCGCTATTTATATCATAGGCATAAAACACGGGATTATTCAGTTGCTTATAATCAACCAAATCATTTACCGTGATTGCTTCCTCCCTAATTTCTCTTTTCTTTAAACGATTATAACATTCCATGCTTAAAGGCAGAAAAACACTGTCCCCCGAGTAATAATTGGAGTTGTCAAAAATTATTAAGTTAAGTTCTGGCAGTAATCTTACTGCTTTTTTAATAACATCTATTCCTATTGGTTTTTTAATATGGGGCTGTAAGCAAATACACTGAAGCGCATTTTTAATATCAGAATCATACTGTATAGTCCGTAATCGGTCTGTAGAAATACTTATTTTATCCTTCAACCAATTCGCTTCGGGAATATCATTGGACATTAAACTTAAGGAATACTTTCGCAACGTAAAATCATAGAATGTATGAATAGCTACGGGTGCATTTAAATTCCGTATAACCTGATATGGAACAAATGCAACATCAACTAAAGCCTCTTCTTTTTCTGGTTTTAGTAAAGTTTGATTTTTCTCCCACCTGATTATTGTCCGAATATCTACTTCTAATTTCGCAGCGAAATCAGCTTGAGACATGTTTTTATGCGCTCTGAAATCTATTAAAAACATCCCTAAGGAAGTATACTTTTTCATGTAAATGTATCCTGTTGATACTCAAATATAAACCTTTTTTTTATGGGTGACATGGCCTGTCATAAAAGATGTTACAGGCAGCAAATATCTTTGCCCTCCACAAATTATCTATACATGAAAGATAAAAGTATAACTCATACAGATAGATTATCTAAAACTAAATCAAGGGCAAGAATTTCAATTGAACAAGCCTTACAGGCATTGAGCTTATTGAATGACGAAGAACACGGTGGTATGATAAGTACTTTAGAATTTAATCTTCGTATAAACAAAATAATAAAAGCACTTTATTTGAGAAACCAATGAATGTAAAAGAAAAATTATTAATAATAGAGTATAGTATTGTAAATGCCTCTGTAATACATCAGGATAAATTAGAAGCTGTAAAAAGCCTAAAAATGCTATTGATACAAATAGATTTCAAAACTGAAATTGTACCCTTAAAAAATATAGAAACCTTAATAAGTTTATTTGAAACTTTAGCAGATAGAAAGTTAACATCTTCGGAAGTTTCTATTATTGAAGAAATCAAGGAACCTTAATATCTTTAAATTGATCCTGCCATGCAAAAATGGATTATACTACTTAAAATACAAGGAATTGACTGCATCGCGTCCCAATATCAACATCTTGAGAAAAACCAATCCAAAAGTGTGGATTGCTCTTTTTGGCTTTAAAATATGCTTGAAAGCGTGCTTTCGCAAATTTTTAAAACAAAAAAGCCGAAACTTTCGTTTCGGCTTTTCATCTGTACTGAAGACGGGACTTGAACCCGTACGTCCTAATGGACATTGGATTTTAAGTCCAACGTGTCTACCAATTCCACCACTTCAGCATTGGAATTTATCTTTAAAAAAGTTTTCAGAGCGAAAGACGGGATTTGAACCCGCGACCTCCACCTTGGCAAGGTGATGCTCTACCCCTGAGCTACTTTCGCAAATTTTTTAATGAACGTGCCTACATGAAGTAAGCGTGCAATATTGCTTATTGCGGTTGCAAATTTAAAATATTTATATGAATTGCAAAGCCTTTTTTGAAAAATAATGCAATTTATTTTAAGCCTGCTTTTTCTTGAGCAACATGCGCTTAATTTCGTTCAGTTTCATGAGCGCTTCTACAGGCGTAAGTGTATCAATATCAATATGTAATATTTCTTCTTTGATATTTTCTAATAAGGGATCGTCTAAATTGAAAAAACTCAACTGCATCTCATCATCTTTCAAACTTTTCACTTTATCTGTCAATTCTTCGCTAGAATGTGATTTTTCAAGCTTCTTTAAGATCTTATTTGCTCTATGTAAAACTTGTTGTGGCATACCTGCCATTTTTGCTACATGAATTCCAAAACTATGCTCACTACCTCCTGGAACCAGTTTTCGTAAAAACAAAACATTGTCTTTCAATTCTTTTACCGAAACATTATAATTCTTAATCCTTTCAAATGTTTCAGTCATTTCATTTAACTCATGATAATGCGTTGCGAATAAGGTTTTTGCTTTCGCAGGATGTTCATGCAGGTATTCACTAATGGCCCAAGCTATGGAAATGCCATCATAGGTGCTCGTGCCTCGACCAATTTCATCTAACAACACCAAACTACGTTCTGATAGGTTATTTAAAATGGAAGCTGTCTCATTCATTTCAACCATAAAGGTTGATTCACCCATAGAAATATTATCTGAAGCGCCAACACGCGTAAAAATCTTATCCACTAAACCAATTCTAGCCGCTTTTGCTGGAACAAAACTTCCCGTTTGTGCTAACAAAACAATAAGTGCCGTTTGACGTAAAATTGCCGATTTACCAGACATATTGGGTCCTGTAATCATAATCATTTGTTGCTTATCACGATCCAAATACACATCGTTAGCAATATAGGCTTCACTTGGTGGTAGTTGTTTTTCAATGACAGGATGACGACCGTCTTTTATTTCTAAATCGAAAGAATCATCAATTACAGGATACACATAATTATTATCCATTGCCAGTTGTGCAAAACCACAAAGACAATCTAACTGTCCAATTAAAAAGGCATTCTGTTGAACCGGTTTAATATACTGTGTCATCCATTGGATTAAATCGGCAAACAGCTGTTGCTCAATGGCTAAAATACGTTCTTCCGCCCCTAAAATTTTACTTTCGTATTCTTTGAGTTCTTCGGTTATATAACGCTCCGCATTTACTAATGTTTGTTTCCGAATCCATTCTTCAGGAACTTTGTCTTTATGTGTATTACGGACTTCAATATAGTAACCAAACACGTTATTAGATGCTATTTTAAGTGAGGTAATTCCAGTACGTTCACTTTCACGTTTTAGCATGTTATCTAAATAACTCTTCCCTGATTTAGACAAACCACGAAGCTCATCCAACTCTTCCGAAAAACCGTTGGCAATAGTAAAACCTTTTAGCACATTTACAGGTGCATCTTCATTTAAGGTTTCGGAAATTTTATGGCGCAACACCTCACAACTTTGAAGTGTATCTCCAATGACTTTCAAAGCATCATTATTACAACTTGACGCTATTTCTTTAATTGGCACAATAGCTTCTAAAGAATTTTTAAGTTGAATAACCTCTCGAGGATTTACTTTACTTGTCGCAATTTTTGAAATCAGTCGTTCTAAATCGCCAATTTGCTTGATGTGGTTTTGTATTTTATGTAGAATGGGTTTATTGTTACTCAAAAAATCAACCACCTCATGACGTTGCTTAATTTTAGCCACATCCTTTAATGGCAATGCCAACCAGCGTTTTAATAACCGTCCTCCCATAGGGGAAATGGTTTTATCAATAACCTGCAATAACGTAACCGCATTAGTGTTGGTAGAATGATATAGCTCCAGATTTCTCATGGTAAACCGGTCCATCCACACATAATCATTTTCGGCAATCCTACTAATAGCCGTTATGTGTTGTAATTTATTGTGTTGGGTTTCGGCTAGGTAATGCAAAATGGCACCCGAAGCAATAATCCCTTCATTTAAATCTTCTATACCAAAACCTTTTAACGTTTTAGTATCGAAATGTTTTATAAGTGTTTCATGAGTATAATCGGTTTGATATACCCAATCCTCTAGATAATACGTATGAAAATCAGGACCAAAAGTGTCATTAAAAAGCATGCGCTTTTGTTTAGAAACTAATATTTCACTTGGATTAAAATTCTGAAGTAATTTATCAATATACTCGGCATTTCCTTGAGAGGTTAAAAATTCGCCTGTAGAAATATCTAAAAACGAAATACCAATATGTAGTTTCCCAAAATACACGGAACATAAAAAGTTATTGGATTTGGATTTTAGCACCTCATCATTTAAAGCTACACCTGGCGTTACCAATTCTGTAACACCACGTTTTACAATATTTTTGGTGAGTTTTGGGTCTTCAAGCTGATCACAAATAGCCACACGCTCGCCAGCTTTTACCAGTTTAGGTAAATAGGTGTTTAAGGAATGGTGTGGAAAGCCGGCTAGTTCTATTTCGCTTTCGCTTCCTGCACCACGTTTGGTTAAAATAATGCCAAGAATCCCAGCCGTTTTAATGGCATCCTCTCCAAAGGTTTCATAAAAATCGCCCACACGAAATAATAATAAAGCATCAGGATATTTCACCTTGATAGCATTATACTGTTTCATTAACGGTGTTTCCTTTTTTGCTTTTTTTGCCAACGTTTAACTAATTTTTATGTGTTACTTTTGCCCAAGTTATAGGATTGCTAAAGTACTTATTTATTTAAGGTTTTTAAAGCCAAGTTTCTATAAGTTATTTACAATTATCACAAAATAAAATATGCGAAAGTTAAAAAATAGCGAGTTAGACCGATTGAGTGTTGACGAATTTAAAGACACCAAAAAAACACCTATTATTATTATTTTAGATAATATTAGAAGTCTGAATAATATAGGTTCTGTTTTTAGAACTGCTGATGCCTTTCTAATTGAAAAAATTTACTTGTGTGGCATTACCGCACAACCACCGCATAAAGATATTCATAAAACCGCTTTAGGAAGTACCGATACGGTTGCTTGGGAATATGCCGAAAACACGCTAGATGTGATTTCCAAATTGCAAAATGAAAATGTGCAAATCTGCGCCATTGAACAAGCTGAAAATGCCACCATGTTGCACAATTTCAACCCGAAACCCGACACCAGATATGCACTCGTTTTTGGAAACGAAGTAAAAGGCGTAGCGCAACAAGTGGTAAGTGCGAGTGATGTGGTTTTGGAAATTCCACAATTTGGCACCAAGCACTCCTTAAATATTTCTGTGAGTTGTGGTTTGGTTATATGGGATGTGTTTAGTAAAATGAAAAAATATTAAATAAGCAGTTTCAAAAACAATTTATTTGAATTCAAACATCTGCTATTGTTTAGTAAACACTTATAATAGAACAAAATATTAGCGCTTGGCCTTTTTTTAGTAAAAAACCAGCCACTGAAACCTATGTCACAGCTATAAATATTTATTTTTTATATTTAGAATCTGACGTAATACTAACAAAACACAACATAATTCCCTATCTTACTTACAGAATTATAATTGTAGGTTATGATAAAAAACGTTAAACCACCAACTTCCTTTTGGGTAGTCGCTATTTTTTCTATTGTATGGAACCTCCTTGAGATTTATTTTAGTTCCATTGAATTAGATTTCCTACAGGAAAATTCTACGATTGAAGAATTTGAAAGAATCCAATCATTACCGTTTTGGTATGGTATTGTGTTTTTAATTGCACTGTTTTCTGAAATGCTAGGAAGCTTTATGCTTTTTATGAGAAAAAAAATTGCAGTTACATTTTTTGCTATAGCATTAGTTACCTTGATTTCTATAGAATTGTATTGGTTATTTGTTTTTGACATTAAAAAACAATCCATCGTATTTTCTATTATTATTCCTTTGTTGGTAATTTTAGTTGCTGGTTTTCTTTATGTATATAGTAAAAAAGCTAAAAAAAAGGGTTGGCTTAAATAAGTGCATCTAACTTTTATTGCAAACGATATTTATCTCTTAAAACATATTATACATTTTAACGATTTCTGATTACAACAATAAAGGATAGAAACTTCTTTTAAGCTTAATAACTACAACCCATTCACACAAATTTGACACTTTTTTTACATTTATAATTCGTGATAAAGCTTGGTCATGATCTACATTTGGAAAACAAATTAAATAAATCATGAAAAAACCTCTCCCCCTATTCAGTATTGCTTTAGTCCTTTTAAGTCTTGGAGCTTTTAGTTTTATAAATTGGAATCAAGACACATTAGACCAAACCGATCTTGTTGCTATACATGAAACCGTCAAGGAATCTGTACAAGAAGAAATTCCAGAAACGGAACCTGCTTTAAAGCGTGACGCTAATAAACCATTAGTGTTTGCATATAATATTGATAGTCGTTTTGAATCCATTACAAAAAGTAACATGACCAAGGCAACAACCATTCATGATTTTATTCCAGAGAAAGATTCACGAAACATAGCACATATAAATAGTACAGAAGTTATCCTTATTAAAAACGATATTCAAACGGAGATTCGTGCCTATGGAGATTCGGAAGCATTGAGTGACTCTCAAAAGGATTTACTAAAATCTATGGATTATTCAGAACACTTTTTATTTCGTGTGAACTACATCAAAGCAAACGCGATGATTTACGAAAATGAAGCGCCTCATTTTGGACCACATTACACCGTTGTTCCAGAGACTAAAGCAACATATGCAGATGGCTATAAAGCATTAATGACCTATATTGAAGCCAACAAACTAGAAAACACATATTTTATAGATGCAAAAAAAATCCAGGCTGTAAAAGTATCCTTTACCATTACTAAAAATGGCACCATTACTAATATAACGCTTGATAGAACCACCAATTACCCTGAAATAGACACCAACCTTATAGAACTGGTAAAGCAAATTCCTGGAAGTTGGATTCCTGCCAAAAATGCTAATAATGAAATCATGGAAGATGTGCTTGTGTTGTCGTTTGGCTTGGCTGATGGTTGCTAAAACATCTTATTTAATAGGTATCCAAATTTCCTCTTGGTTGTCAACACGCATTGGATTATAACCAGCTGGAAGTTTTTCAAAATGTGGTCTGTTATCTAATTGATATATTGAATTTGGCAACCATTCGTTATGGAGTTGTTGCCAAAATTCTATAAAATTGGACACAGAACCTTGAAATGGAAACACCAAAAAATCGCCTCCTGGAATAATTAACGATTCCATATTTTCTGGAATTGAATTTAGGTCTGATACGACAACACCTATCCACTTTTCAAAACGGGTTTCGGGCGTCATGGTTTTTATATCGAAGGTATTATACTTCTGAATAGAAAAACTATAGGTTCCAACCCGATTGGTAATTTCCTGTAATCGCGGCATAAATTGTCTTGCTAAACTCCCTGTTCCTTCGACATTGGTCAAGAAAGACAATTCGGATTTATTACCAATAATTAATATATCTTTGGTTGTTACTTTTTGGTAGTCCATTTTTTTAGCGTTTAGCGTGTTACTTCATGATATAATCGTGTCATTCAGAGCGCAATGGAAAATCTCATTATTATAGAAAAAAGTTGTTTCATTCATAGGTTTTTCCGCATGACATAGTTCATATTACTCATCAAAATGTCATTCAGAGCGTAGCGCAGAATCTCTTTTAAGATAACCACACTTTATACAGAAGCTATTAGTCTACTTTCGGCACCACGGAAGCAATTTCATTCAAAATCCATAAATAATCCTCACGACTATTTACAAAATCCCGATTGGAAATATCAATAATTTTCACGTTTAATTCCTCTTGATTTTTTAAGAAATTTAAATAGCCTGCATTAATTTTCTCCAGATAATCATCCTGAATATTTTGCTCATAATCACGTCCACGCTTTCTGATGTTTTCTTGAAGTCGCTGTGTATTTTGATAGAGATAAATATACAATTCAGGTTTGGCAATATCTTTATACATTAAATAAAACAAACGTCTATATAGCTTGAATTCATCTTCTGGAAGGGTGATTTTCGAAAAAATCAAGGATTTATAAATATCATAATCGCTAACTATAAAATCTTTAAATAAATCTAATTGCGATAAGTCGTCACTAATTTGCTGATATCTATCGGCTAGGAAACTCATTTCTAACGTAAATGCATACCGTTTAGCATCTTCATAAAACTTGGGCAAAAACGGATTATCGGCAAAACGCTCCAAAACCAATTTCGCATTAAAATCAGTTGAAATCATCGTGGCCAAACTCGTTTTTCCAGCACCTATATTTCCTTCAATAGCAATGTAATTATAGTTGGAAAGGTTATATTTTTTACTCGGGTTTTTTAACCAGATATTAATAGGTTCTATCGTACTTTTATCTTCGCAAATCTCCAATAGTTCAGCAATGGTTTTATGTAAGGTTGGGTGTTTTTCTTTTAAGGCAATATCATGCAATGGTTGCAATACAAAACGTCTGTTAGCCATTTGTGGATGCGGAACCATTAAAGTTGGGGTATGAATTATGGCGTCGTTATAAAGCAAGATATCCAAATCAATACTTCGGGATTCATAGGCTGCGTTTTCTGTCCGAACGCGTCCCATTTCTGTTTCTATCCGTTGTAAATCTTCCAAAACCGTTTCAACCGAATAATCGGTTTTAACAATGATACAGGTATTTAAAAAATCAGGGCCTTCAAAACCTAAAGCAGGTGTATTATAAACCTTAGCAATCATCTGCACCTTACCCACACGCTTGTAAATTACATCTACTGCGTCTTGCAAGTGCTTTAAACGGTCGCCTTGATTACTTCCTAATGATATGTAAACGGTGTTTGGTTGGGTCATAACAGATGCCAAAATAACTAAAAGAAATTCTAAAAGTTTAAAATTGCCACACCTTTTTATTCACAAAAATTCCTGATGTTAAAAGATTAGATGGGGACTGTAAATTTTTACGTCTCCAAACTCGCTTCACCATGTCAATTTTAATATGTATTGCGTCAATTTATATAGCAATAGGAATATGTTCTATTTAAATTTGGATGTATCTTTGTCCTAGCATGAATTATTTTTCAAGGCCAGCAAAAAAGCCACTATAAGTATTAAAATTATATTAAACTTTTGGTTTTCAGCAACCTTTCATATAATTTATACGTATATCCTTACAAACCCATCACTTAAAAATTTTTATGAAAAAAGTTTTCAAAATTATTGGAATTACACTACTCGTTATTATTCTATTACTGATAGCTATACCTTTTGTTTTCCAAGGAAAAATTAAGGACATTGTTAAGAACACCATTAATAACAATGTGAATGCCAACGTAGAGTTTAGCGATATTAATTTAAGCTTTATTAGAAGTTTTCCACAAGCTCAAGTAGATGTTAGCGATTTAGAAATTACCAATTTCGCACCTTTTAAAGATGAAAAATTAGCGTCTATCAAATCGATATCCTTAACCATGTCCATTAAGGAGCTTTTCAAAAAACCAAGCGATGGACCTGTAGTTATCAATAAATTTAATATTGATGAAGCTTTAATTGTCCTAAAAACGAATAAAATAGGGCAAACCAACTACGATATTGTGAAGGAGTCTGATAGTAAACAAGCAGATGTAGAACCCAGTAACAGTTTTACATTAGATGTGCAAGATTATAGCATTGACGATAGTGCATTAACTTATATAGACGAAGGAGCCAACACCATTTTTTATATTACAGAATTAAATCATTCTGGACAAGGTACATTTTCGGGAAATGTTTCGGAATTAGATACAAAAACGTCAGCTCGAGTTACGCTAAACATGGATAGCACCGAATATTTAAGTAATTACACCTTAAAATTAGACGCTATAATTGGTTTGGATTTACCGAACAACACATACACATTTAAGGAGAATAAAGCTTATATAAATGAATTGCCTTTGGAGTTTCAAGGTTACTTCAAACAATTAGAAGACGGTCAAGAATTAGACATTACTTTTGAAAATCCAGGCTCTGATTTTAAAGAATTTTTAGCCGTTATTCCTAAAACATATTCCAAAGACATTGCCAATGTAGAAACAACTGGTAATTTTAAATTAACCGGTCGTATAAACGGGTTGATTTCTGAAGAAACGGTTCCGCAAATGGACATAAATATCCTATCCAATAATGCGTCATTTAAATATCCGGAACTACCAAAACGTGTTGATAATATTAATATTAACACCAGCATTAAAAATACAACAGGAAAATCTGAAGATACATACGTAGACATTAGCACCTTAAATTTTAAAATAGATAATGACCAATTTAATGCATCTGGTACGTTACGAAATTTAACCGAAAACATGACGGTGAGCGCCTATATTGATGGTATTTTAAATCTGGCCAATATTACTAAAGCCTATCCCATTGAATTGGACAATGAATTAAGCGGGATTTTAAAAGCCAAGATTAATACGGCTTTTGATATGAACGCCATTGAAACCAACGCCTATCAACGCATAAAAAGTAATGGTAGCGTTCAGGTTAGTGACTTTGTATATGCTTCTGAAGATATTGTAAATCCTATTAATATTTCAAATGCAGATTTAACCTTTCAAACAGGCCTTGTAATGCTGAATAAATTTGAGGCTAAATCTGGTCAAAGTGATATAAATGCTACGGGAACAATTACCAATTTATTAGGTTTTCTTTTAAGTGACAAAAAACTACAAGGAAACTTTAATATGACATCAAACACCTTTAATATAAGCGACTTTATGGTGGCTGATGATGGTAAAGTGGAAGGTGAAACTAAAAAAACAACAGATGCTAGCGTTCCTCTTAAAATTCCAGCATTTTTAGATTGCACCATTAATGCTGATGTTAATACTGTAATTTATGACAACCTTACGCTGAAAAACACCAAAGGAAAACTAGCAATTAAGGATCAAGTAGCTACATTAAATAATTTAACAACCAATTTATTTGATGGTACTTTAGCCGTTTCAGGAGATGTTAACACCCAAAAAGATACACCCAATTTTAATTTAAAATTGAATGCCAATGCATTTGATATTACGGAGTCCTTCAACACACTAGATTTATTAAAAGCATTGGCTCCAATTGCCAAGATTTTTGAAGGAAAATTAAATACAAATATTGTATTAAATGGTAATTTAGATAGCTCGTTTTCACCTATTTTAAGTTCAGTTACGGGTAATGCTTTTGCGGAATTATTAGCGACAAAAACAAATATTGAAAGCAGTCCCTTATTAAATGCTTTAGATAATCAATTGAATTTTATAGATTTTGATAAATTAGATTTAAATGATTTAAAAACGAATTTAACGTTTGATGATGGTCAAGTAAATATTAAGCCTTTTATGCTAAAATATAAGGATATTGATATTGCCATTGGTGGAAGTCATGGATTTGATCAAACCATGAATTACGATTTGGCGTTTGATGTACCTGCAAAATATTTAGGAAGTGATATTAATCGCTTAATCGGAAAAATTAACGATCCCGAAGTCAACAAAATTAGCATTCCTGTAACAGCTAATATGAAAGGAACTTTTAAAAACCCTAAAATTTCGACTGATTTATCATCCAGTGTCACCAAGCTAACACAGCAATTAATTGAAATTGAAAAGAAAAAATTAATTAATCAAGGCACCGGTGCCATCAAAGATCTTTTAGGTGGGTTAGCAAGTGGTAACACATCAAGTTCTGGTGCAACACCAAAGGACAGTACAGCTGTTCAATCAGATTCCACGAATACAAACACACCATCAACCGAAACCGCTATTAAGAATATTTTGGGTGGTTTATTGAACAAGAATAAGAAGAAAAAAGACAGTATAAACTAAAGGGTTTTAGGAGAAAAATTGCCTTTTAATTAAATTTTAGAAAACATTCTAAAAATTGCAATAAAAGGATTACCTTAGCACCCATTAAATTTAAGAAAAATAATATGTTACGAATCGAAATTAAAGAAGGAGAAAATATAGAACGTGCTTTAAAGCGTTACAAGCGTAAGCATAGAAATGTAAAAGTAATGCAGAACTTAAGAGAGAAGCAATACTTTACAAAGCCTTCAGTAAAAAGAAGACGTGAGATTCAGAAAGCTGAATACATCCAAAACTTAAGAGATCAAGAAGATATTTAATTGTCTTTTTTAGATATATAAAAAAGCACGCATTTTTTATGCGTGCTTTTTTTTATGCCACAGAAAGTTTAACAACCAACCCTTCATTGGATCGGATATTGAAAACCGTATTATCTTCAAAAATAAGATACTGTCCTTTTACGCCTACTAGTTTCCCAGAGTAGGATTCACTTTTCACAATATTTAAACTTTTTGGTTTTACTGGATATTGATGCACCGGAAAGGTAATGTGCGTTTCGGCGTTATTAGCTATGTAATATTCTTTAGCTTCATCTGGAATATAGGCTTTCAATTTATCACGCCAGTCCACTAAATTTTCATCTTTCACATCGTTTTTAAGCATGTTGCGCCAATTGGTTTTATCGGCAACAAAATCTTTTAAAGCTACTTCTGTAATTCCTGCTAAATACCTATTTGGCACCTCAACAATTTCAATAGCCTCGTGTGCGCCTTGGTCTATCCATCGGGTTGGCACCTGACTTTTACGTGTAACACCAACTTTTACATTACTAGAGTTGGCTAAATACACAATATGTGGTTGTAATTGTACGCGTTTTTCATAATCTAAATCGCGTTCTTCCTGATCTAAATGTGCTTTGCTTAATTCAGGTTTTATAATCCAATCGGCTGCTTGAGGTATATCAAAAAAACAGCTTTTACAAAACCCTTGTCTATAAATTGGCTTATTTAAACCGCAACTTAAACATTGATAACCAACAAACTCCAACTGAATCGTTTTATCTAACAACTGATTGATATGGATGAAGTCGTTTTCAAAAATGAGGTAGTATTGAATTGGTTCGGTAAACTCCGTTGTCATTTTTGTTAAAACACCTTGGTAGGTCATAAAAAAAAGTATTATTTTTAGTTCATTAAATATACTGCAAATATGCCAATTCCTATTGTAAATTCTATTGCTTCTTGGTTTTTAAAAAAGCGATTTCATCAAATTGAATTGTTTTTAAAATACCCAAATGAGGTTCAAGAAGAACTACTTATGCAATTACTATATAAGGCAAAGGATACAGAATTTGGTAGAACACATGGTTTTGACTCTATAAAGAGCTATCAAACATTTGCAGACCGTGTTCCAATTTCTTCCTATGAGGAATACCAACCCATGATTGAACGGTCTCGTTTAGGTGAGAACAATATTTTTTGGCCACAACCTATTAAATGGTTTGCTAAATCCAGTGGAACAACCAATGCAAAAAGTAAATTTATTCCTGTGAGTGAAGATGCCTTGGAAAACTGTCATTATGCAGCGAGCAAGGATTTATTGTGCATGTATTTAAACAATAATGAAAACGCACAATTATTTACGGGAAAAAGTTTACGTTTAGGAGGTAGTAAAGAACTGTACAAAGAAAACGGAACCGTTTTTGGTGATTTGTCCGCTATATTAATTGACAATATGCCATTCTGGGCAGAATTTAGCAGCACACCTAGTAACAAGGTGTCTTTGATGAACAATTGGGAAGAAAAAATGCAGGCCATTGTTAATGAAACCATACAGGAAAATGTGACCAGTTTGGCTGGCGTACCGTCTTGGATGTTGGTTTTATTAAACAATGTTTTAGAAACAACTGGCAAAGACAATCTGCATGATATTTGGCCCAATTTAGAAGTTTATTTTCATGGAGGTGTTAGCTTCTTGCCTTATGTGGATCAATACAAGAAAATTTTACCAAAGACAGATTTTCGCTATTATGAAATTTACAATGCTTCGGAAGGATTTTTTGCCATTCAAGATCAAAACAAGTCTAGCGAATTACTATTAATGTTGGATTATGGCATCTTTTATGAATTTATTCCGATGGAAACCTACGGCACTAAAGACGAAAAAATAATTCCATTAAGTCAGGTGGAAATTGATAAAAATTATGCTGTAATTATTACTACCAACGCGGGACTTTGGCGATACAAAATTGGCGATACTATTCGGTTTACGTCCATTAACCCATATCGCATAAAAGTTTCTGGGAGAACCAAACACCATATAAATGCTTTTGGTGAAGAATTAATTATTGAAAACGCCGAAGATGCTTTAAAAAAGGTCTGCAAAAAAACAAAATCTGAAATTGTAGATTATACTGCTGCACCAATTTTTATGGATGGCAAAGAAAAAGGCGCACACGAATGGATTATTGAATTTAAAACACCACCGGAAAACATTCATTATTTTAATGAGTTATTTGATAATGCTTTAAAATCTTTAAACTCCGATTATGAAGCCAAGCGTTATAATAACATGACGCTTAATAAACCAACGATCCACATAGCACGTGAACGCCTATTTTACGACTGGCTAAAGGCCACTGACAAATTAGGCGGACAACATAAGGTACCCAGATTATCTAATACTAGAGACTACCTAGATGCGCTTTTAGAATTAAACAGGTAATACTTTTTATCCTAATTAATTGCAAAAAAAATACGATTAACGAATTTAGCAGTTGGTTTATCTAAAAATGAATCCTGTCTAGATTTTCTTACAGAAAAAGCACTAGTTTTACAGAGCTATTAATCACACAATGATTTGCACATAATGCCAAATTATTAATTGTAATCCAAAAACAACCAAAATAAAAAACCACGCAATTTGCGTGGTTTTTTTTTGTATTGGGTTCCGAATTAATTACGAAACCGCCTTCAATTTCTTGATAGTTGTTTTGCTTATTTTATCTTCGGCGTAGGCTTTGGTGACTTTCAATTCTTTTTCATCCGTTCCTGGCATTTCAAACATAGCATCTGTTAGGATTTCCTCACACAAGGAACGTAATCCACGAGCGCCTAATTTGTATTCTATTGCTTTTTCAACAATAAAATCTAGAGCACCATCGGTAATATGAAACTCAATATCATCCATACTAAACAACTTTTTATATTGCTTAATAATGGCATTTTTAGGTTCGGTTAAAATAGCCCGAAGCGTTTTAGCATCCAATGGATCCATGTATGTTAAAACGGGTAAACGACCAATAATTTCAGGAATTAACCCAAAGTCTTTTAAATCCTTTGGAATAATATATTGCAATAAGTGGTTATGGTCTACACGTTCATCAGACATGGACGCGCTGTAACCAACGGCTTGCATATTTAAACGTTTAGAAATAACTTTATCAATACCATCAAAAGCACCTCCTGCAATAAATAAAATATTTTCAGTATTAACTTCAATGAACTTTTGGTCTGGATGTTTACGCCCGCCTTTAGGCGGTACATTAACAACGGTACCTTCTAATAATTTTAAAAGCGCTTGTTGCACACCTTCACCTGAAACATCACGCGTTATAGATGGATTATCACTTTTACGCGCAATTTTATCTATTTCATCAATAAAAACAATTCCTTTTTCTGCCTTTTCTAAGTTGTAATCGGCAGCCTGTAACAAACGTGTTAAAATACTTTCAACATCTTCACCCACATAACCTGCTTCTGTTAAAACCGTAGCATCTACTATAGCCAATGGTACGTTTAACATTTTTGCAATGGTTTTTGCCATTAAGGTTTTACCCGTTCCCGTTTGCCCAACCATAATGATATTACTCTTTTGAATTTCAATATCATCATCCGTTGGTGCTTGTAACAATCGTTTATAGTGGTTATAAACCGCAACAGACATTACTTTTTTGGTGGTATCCTGACCAATAATATATTCGTCTAAGAATGTTTTAATTTTTTGTGGTTTGCGCAGTTTTAATTCCGCAGACAAATCGCTATTATCCGTTTGCTTAGATTCTTCAATTACGATACCATGCGCTTGTTCAATACAACGATCGCAGATATGGGCATCCAATCCAGCAATTAATAAACTTGTTTCTGGCTTTTTCCTACCACAAAATGAACATTCTAATTCTTCCTTTGCCATAAATTAATTAATTTCAATTATCAAATTCTCTCCATAATCCTGCAAAAAATGGATTATGGAAAGATGTATTATAAGGTATTAGCTACGAACCAATACTTCATCAATCATACCGTATTCTTTAGCTTTATCTGCTTTCATCCAGTAATCACGATCACTATCATGATAAATCTTGTCGTAATCCTGACCAGAATGCTTGCTAATAATTTTGTATAGTTCTTCTTTTAAGGTTAAAATCTCACGCGCTGTAATTTCAATATCACTTGCTTGACCTTGCGCTCCACCTAATGGTTGGTGAATCATGACACGTGAATGGGTTAAACCACTACGTTTTCCTTTTTCACCAGCACATAATAAAACCGCTCCCATAGAAGCTGCCATTCCTGTACAAATTGTGGCTACATCTGGCTTAATAAATTGCATAGTATCATAAATACCTAAACCAGCATAAACACCACCACCTGGTGAATTGATGTATATTTGTATATCTTTAGAAGAGTCAGTACTCTCTAAAAACAATAATTGTGCTTGAATAATATTGGCTACTTGATCATTAATTGCGGTTCCTAAAAAGATGATGCGATCCATCATTAATCGGGAAAAAACATCAAAAATAGCGATATTCATTTGACGTTCTTCAATAATATTAGGTGTTAAGTTTGTTGGGTACATATGACTAATAATTTTGTCGTAATACGTACTACTAATACCTTGATCTTTTATAGCGAATTTTTCAAATTCTTTTCCGTAATTCATTGTTTTTAAAAATTTTATAGGTTAAAATCCTGTATAAAAGCAGGAAGTGTATAGTCCCATTTTCTTAAATTAAAAATAATTTAAAAAAATAGGCGTTGAAGCTCTTTTTTCCAACGCCTAAATATAAGGATTTATTCTTTAAAACTTGGCAACTTATTTGTCTCCGTAAACTTCTTTAACAAAGTCTTCGTAAGTAATATCTTTTGTTTTAATGTTTGCCTTTTCTTTATAAAGCGCTAATAATTTCTGGCTGATAATTTGTTCAGAAATACGACGTGCTTCATCTTGGTTAGATAATACACGAGCCGCAATATCTTCTAGTTCTTTATCCGTAGGATTCATCTGACCGAATTGCGCCATTTGAGCCTTAATCATTTGCTTGGCATGATCTTTAATATCATCCATGCTTACTTTAATATTATTTTCAGTAATTAATTTACCTTCAATTAATTGGTAACGCAAGCTTTTTTCAGATTTAGCGTATTCTTCTTGCGCCTCAGCTTCTGTTAATTCTTTTTCACCTGCAGTTTGCATCCATTTTTGTAGGAATGTTGCTGGTAAATCGAATTTAGTATTTTCTACTAAATGCTCTGTAACATCATTTAGTAATTTTTGTTCTGATTGCTGCTTGAATTGCTTTTCAGCATCTTCTTTAATTTTTTCTTTTACATCTTCAATAGAAGTGGCTACACCTTCACCAAACAACTTATCAAATAACTCTTGGTTTAATTCAGCTAACTCACGCTCATTAATTTCGGTAATGGTAAAAGTCACTTCAATATCTAAACCGTGAATATCATCATGAGATACTTTTAATGCATGCATTAATTCGTGATCATCTGCATACAACCCTTTAGTTTTTAATGTAATAACATCGCCAACTTTAGCACCAATAAATTTCTTTTCGGTGGCTTTTCCTTTGAATTTATCGAGTGTTAATGTTACTGTGTTTTCTATTTCACGTTCTTCATTTTTGAAAACACCTGTAATTTCAGAATCTTTAGAAACCACATCAGATGCGATTAATTTTCCGTATTGCTTTTGCACATTTAAAATTTGATCATCAATCATTTTATCACCAGCAGTAATATTATAATCGATAATCGCTTTTTTAGGCGATAAGTTTACTTCAAATTCTGGAGCTAAACCTAATTCGAATTCAAATGATAATAGTTCAGCATCCCAATCCAAATTATCTTGTGCCTTTGGTAATGGATTACCTAAAACGTCTAATTTTTCTTCTGTTAAATATTTATTCAATGCATCTTGAAGTAATTTATTAACTTCATCAACCAATACGGCTTTACCATATTGCTTTTTAACCATTCCCATTGGTACGTGACCTTTTCTAAAACCAGGAATGTTAGCTGTTTTACGATAATCAGTTAATATTTTTTCAACTTTACCACTATAATCTTCTTTAGCGATATCGACTTTTACTACAGCATTTAATGCATCAATATTTTCTCTTGTAATATTCATTGTATTATGACATAAAAATTGGAGTGCAAAAATACTACTTTTTTACACTCCAACAAAGTATTTTAACGTATTGTCTTTCACCTGTTTATTTGTACTGATTTTCAGTGGGACTAACGGATTTCAATTCGTTTAAAATGTTAAAGAAAAACTCACTTCTACTCGTTATCTTGACCTAAAATACCGTAAAATATGGATTGTAAAATCGTTAATAGAATACTAAATAATAGAGCGGTCCAGAAACTGGAAACTGTAAATCCATTAATTAAACTATCGGCTAATAAGATCATTAAAGCGTTAATAACAAACAGGAATAAACCCAGAGTGATAATAGTTGCCGGCAAGGTTAAAAAGATTAAAATAGGTCTGACTATTAAATTTAGTAATCCTAAAACAATTGCTACAATTATAGCTGTTGTATAACTTTCTACTGCAATACCTGGTAACAATTTAGCTAACAATACAACTGTTACGGCTGTAATTAAAATTCTGATAATTAATTTCATAGTACGTGTTTTTTGGTGATTTGTTAAAATGCAACTTATTTAAGAAATGCCATCACAGCATCATAAAATTCTTCAGGATTTTCAGCATGTAACCAATGTCCTGCATTTGAAACTGTTATAATATCTGCTTTTGGAAAATGGGCGTGAATAATAGATTCGTCCTGATTACTGATATATTCAGATTTATCACCACGTAAAAACAAGGTGTCGCCTTCAAATTTAGCAGAAATTGGCAATGGTTCCCCTACTTCACCAACTTGGTCTGTTAAAACATCCATATTCATACGCAGCGCTAATTGTCCTTTTTCTTTCCAGTATAAATTTTTAAGTAAAAACATACGGGTTCCAACGTCTGAAACATACTTCGCTAAACTTTTATCGGCAGCGCCACGACTTTTTAATGTAGAAAAATCTAGCTGACTTAACCCATTTAAAATGGCATCATGATGCACGGGATAAAAACGCGGTGAAATATCCGCTATCAATAATTTAGAAACCAACTCAGGAAACTGGGTTGCAAAAAGCATAGCTGTTTTTCCACCCATAGAATGCCCTAAAAGCACAATGTCTGAAAGTTGATGTGCATCACAATAATGCTTTAAATCGGCTGATAATGTTTCATAACTAAAATCAGCATCATGAAAACTTCTACCATGGTTTCGTTGATCTACCAAATGAACTTGATAGCCTTGTTCCGCAAATTGGTTACCCAAAGTTTTCCAATTATCACCCATACCCAAAAAGCCATGGAGAATAATAAAGGGTTTCCCTTCACCTAATATATTGGAATATAATTTTTTACTGTCTTTCACGAATTTGAAATTTGCTTAATTTATTAATATAAACGTCCCCTGAAAACTTATTTCAGTCTATGTAAATACATCTGAATGACATTCTCTACTCCCAAATATAAACTTTCTGAAATCAAGGCATGACCAATGGAAACCTCTAATAAATTGGGGATATTTTCTTTAAAATACTGAATGTTATCTAACGATAAATCGTGTCCTGCATTAATGCCTAAATCCAAGCTATCCGCTAAAACAGCACATTCGGTATAGGGCATAATAGCTTTTTTATTACCTAAACTAAATTCGTGTGCAAAAGCTTCTGTGTATAATTCAATTCTATCTGTTCCTGTAGCTTTAGCCCCTTCCACTTGTTTTAAAACCGGATCAACAAAAATTGACGTACGAATCCCATTATTTTTAAATTCCTGAATTACCTCTACTAAAAAGGCCTTATGCTTTAAAGTATCCCAACCCGCATTACTAGTAATAGCATTTACAGCATCCGGAACCAAGGTTACTTGAGTGGGTTTAATTTCCAAAACCATATTCATGAATTTCTCTATCGGTTTGCCTTCAATATTGTATTCGGCATATACTTCTGGTTTTAAATTGTAAGCATCTTGATAGCGAATATGACGTTCATCCGGACGTGGATGAATAGTAACGCCTTCCGCCCCAAAACGCTGAACATCTTTAGCAAATTGAACTACATTTGGCAAATCGCCACCTCGAGAATTTCGTAAGGTTGCTATCTTATTAATATTTACACTTAACTTTGTCATATTCTAGTCGTTTGATTTACAAAAATACAAACTCAACTACCGGAATTATAGTATTTTTTAATTAATTTGCAAATACCTAAAAACACGCTATGAATTTAAACGAATTTGTTATTAACGATATAAAGCCATTAGTAAGCACCGATAAAATTGGTGATTTACAAATGCTGTTTAATCAGTTAACTTATTCTCATATTCCGATTAAAACGCCTGATGGCTTATATGTGGGATGCATGTCTGAAACGGATGTGTATTGTTTTGAAAAACAGGAGGTAATTGCTGACCAAATGCACGCTATTGAAGGCTTTTTTGTTCGCGATAATACCAATTGGTTGGATGTTTTGGAGGCTTTTGCCCAAAACAGCACCAACATCATGCCTATATTGGACCGTAATAATATGTATATAGGATATTATGAGTTAAATGATGTGATTGGTCTATTTAACGAAACCCCGTTTTTTGCTGAAGCAGGAGGTATTTTAATTATTGAAAAAGGTTTAGTTGATTATTCCTTTAGTGAAATAAGCCAGATAGTGGAATCCAACAACGGAAAATTATTGGGTGCTTTTATTTCAAAAACTGAAAACGATATGATTCAAATCACCTTAAAAGTTGGAAACACGGGATTAAATGATATCATGCAAACATTTAGGCGTTACAGTTATAATGTTATTTCTGGACATGAGGAAGACAGTTACCTAGAGAGTTTAAAAGACCGATCAGCCTATTTAAATAAATACCTAAATATATAAGGTCATGAAAATAGCTATATTTGGTCAAGCTTTTAACGCCAGCACGGAAGAAGCACTTGTTATTATTTTGCATTACCTAAAGAATAAGGACGCCGCAAGTGTATTTTTAATTTCAGAGTTTAATCAGAAAATTCAAGAAGAAAAAGAATCGTCGTTCAATGATGTTCCGCTTACTGACGTTTTAGATTCGAGTTTTGATTTACTCATAAGCATTGGTGGTGATGGTACTATTTTACGAGCCATTACCTATGTTCACGACTTAAATATTCCTATAATTGGTGTTAACACAGGTAGATTAGGATTTTTAGCCACCATACAAAGTCAGGCAATTATTCCTGCTATGGATGCTATTTTTAATAAGGCTTATAAACTTTCGGAACGTAATTTATTAGCTATTGAAACATTTCCTAAAAAAGATGATTTTAACACACTTAATTTTGCACTAAACGAAATAGCCGTTAGCCGGAAAAACACGACTTCCATGATTACTGTGGAAACACGATTAAATGATGAATACCTAACATCCTATTGGAGTGATGGGCTCATTGTTTCCACACCAACAGGATCAACCGGTTATTCATTAAGCTGCGGTGGCCCCGTAATTACGCCAGATACAAATAGCTTTGTTATTACACCCATTGCGCCACATAATTTAAGCGCGAGGCCTTTGGTGATAACTGATTCTACTGAAATTCAATTAAAAGTAGATGGTCGTGAAGACAATTTTTTAGTATCCTTAGATTCTAGAATTGCAACCTTATCTAATGACACTATTATCAAGATAAAAAAAGCACCTTTTACCATTAAAATGATTGAATTATTAGAAGAAAGCTTTTTGGATACCTTGCGAAAAAAACTACTTTGGGGCGAAGACAAGCGCAATTAGGCAATAATTTTATTTAAAATCAGTTTAATTCAAATACATTTTGAATCAAATTGTTATAGGCTAATCTTAGTTTATTATATTTGCAAACTTTTAAACGTTTATGAGGTATTTAACCATCGTACTATTACTAATTTTAAGCAACCACGTCTGCCAATCGCAAACCCACGAATTGGGTGTGTTTCTAGGTGGCAGTAATTTTATTGGAGATGTTGGTAGCTCTAAGTACATTGCGCCTAACAAGCCAGCTATTGGTGCATTATACAAATGGAACAGAAGTCCACGTCATGCATTTCGGTTTTCGGTAATTTATACCGAGTTAGAAGGTAAAGACTCAAAATCAGACGATCCAAGACGACAACAACGTGATTACAGTTTTACAAACCAACTTATTGAAGCATCTGCTGGATTGGAGTTTACTTTTTTCGATTGGGACTTGCATGACGGTAGAATTAAAGCAACTCCTTATTTATATTCAGGAATTTCTGTAGCCTATCATGATAATTTTTATTTTAGTAGACAAGGCGTTTTAAGAGATGAAAACACCTCTAGTTTTGCCTATGGAATTCCCATGGTTTTAGGCTTTAAAACCAATGTATTAGGAAACCTTATTATTGCAGCCGAAATTGGTGCGCGTTATACGTTTTCAGATGAAATAGATGGAAGTGTTCCTGATTATGACAATGAAGCCCCAGTAGGCTTTGGTAATACAAACAATAATGATTGGTATATGTTTACAGGTTTAACCTTAACATATACATTCGGCAAGAAACCATGTTTCTGCGTATTTTAAAAAAAGTGAACTTAAAAGACTCCATACATACCGATTATTTACCCAAGCACCTAGCCATAATAATGGATGGTAATGGCCGTTGGGCAAAACAAAAAGGTTTATTGCGCAGTATTGGACATGAAAATGGTTCCAAATCTGTTCGCGAGATTGTAGAAGCTTCGGCTGAATTGGGTATAGAAAATTTAACACTCTATGCATTTTCAACAGAAAACTGGAATCGACCAAAATTAGAAGTGCAAACACTTATGAAGCTGTTAGTATCCTCATTAAAGAAGGAAATAAAAACACTTCAGGAAAACAACATTCGCTTAGCGGCTATTGGTTGTTTAGACTCCTTACCCAAAAAAGCACATAAAGAATTATTGGAAGTTATAGAAAAGACAAAGAACAATAAACGGATGTGTTTAACGCTAGCTTTAAGTTATGGCTCACGCGAAGAATTGCTAAATACCGTTAAGGAAATAAGTCTTAAAGTTAAAAATAATATAATTTCTGCGGAAAAAATTGATGAATCAGTTATAAATGAGCATCTTTACACGCGAAATTTACCAGACGTAGATTTACTAATTAGAACCAGTGGTGAGCAGCGCATAAGCAACTTTCTATTGTGGCAAATTGCATACGCTGAATTATATTTTACACAGGTGCTTTGGCCAGATTTTACAAAGCAAAATTTGTATGAAGCAATTATTGAATATCAAAAAAGAGAACGACGATTTGGGAAAACAAGTGAACAACTCCATTAATATCACATCATTGAAAACTTATATAGGACTATTATTTACTTTTTTATTTTTAGTAAGCAGTTTAACCATCCAAGCACAAGAATTACAACCAGCACCAACCGGTAAGAAATACACCCTTGGTGATATTTCAGTTTCTGGTGATACACACTTTAGCCCGCAAACTATTATTACATATTCGGGACTTAGAAAAGGGGAAGAAATCCTTATTCCTGGTGATAAAATTAGCGAAGCCATTAGAAAGCTTTGGAAATCCAATTTATTTAGAGACATTAATATGTACCTTCTTAAAACAGAAGGTGATGTTGCTTATTTAGAAATTCGTCTTTTTGATCTTCCAGAATTGAAGGAGCTGAAAATAAACGGTATTAAAAAATCTAAAAAGGATGATATTATTACCGAAAACAATTTACAAAATGGTGTAAAAGTTACGGAAAACTTGGTCACGACTACTAAAAACTACCTGACAAATAAATACCAAAAAGAAGGCTTCTACAATACGAAAGTACATATTAATACAATTGAAGTTCCAGACTCTACAGGACGTCCAGGCGTAAACATGGTTTTAAATGTTGATAAAGGCAAAAAAGTAAAAGTGAGCGAAATTAATTTTGAAGGGAATTCAGCAATTCCAGATTCGAAGTTACGAAAAGCCATGAAAAACACGAAACAGAAAAATTTCTTACGCATTTTTAAACGGTCTAAATTTATTGAAGCAGATTATAAAGAAGATTTAGAAAGTGTTATCGATAAATTGAAGGAAAATGGTTTTCGTGATGCACGCGTTATTTCAGATTCTATTTCCCGAATTGACAAGAAAAATGTTGCTATAAATATTAGGGTTGAAGAAGGTGAACAATATCGTTTTGGCGATATTAGCTTTATTGGAAACACCGTATACACTGATCAACAGTTAAGAGGTATTCTTCGAATTAATAAAGGCGACATTTATAATGGTGTTCTTTTAGAAAAGCGTATAGCAGACGAAACGAAACCAGATGCGTTAGATATTACCAATCAATACCAAAATAACGGTTATCTATTCTCTACGATAAACCCTGTAGAAGTTAACACAGAGGGTAATGTAATTGATATGGAGATCCGTATTACAGAAGGTAAGCCTGTTTATTTCAATAGCGTTACTGTTGTAGGTAATGATGTTACTAATGACCGGGTTATATATCGTGAATTACACACTAGACCTGGTCAATTGTATAGTAAAGCTAATGTTGTTCGTACTATTCGTGAGTTAAGTCAATTAGGTTATTTCGACCCAGAGCAAATTGCCACCAACTTTAATAACCCCAATCCAAATGAAGGGACTATTGACTTGGAATATGGCGTTGTAGAAACAGGATCAAGCCAAGTAGAGCTACAAGGTGGTTATGGTGGTGGTGGTTTTATTGGTACTTTAGGCTTATCATTTAACAACTTCTCTTTAAAAAACATATTTAATCCTGAAGCTTACAAGCCAGTTCCTCGTGGTGATGGACAAAAATTAGCATTGCGTTTACAAGCCAGTCGTTTTTACCAAACCTATAGTTTCTCATTTACAGAACCTTGGATGGGTGGAAAAAAACCAGTTCAATTTTCAACATCTATTTCGCATTCGGCACAATTTTTATATGATCCAACAACAGGAAATGCCGATCGCGATAAACGTTTTAATATTTCAGGTATAACAGTTGGTTTAGCCAAACGTTTAACTATCCCTGATGATTATTTCACTTTATCACAAGCTGTAAGTTTTCAACATTATAATTTAAAAAACTATAACACCGGACTATTTACTTTTGGTGATGGATATTCAAACAACCTGGCTTACACAATCGGTTTAAGTAGAAACAACACTTATAATGACCCTGTTTTTCCAACAGGTGGATCTAACTTTAGTGTTACAGCTAAGCTATCTTTGCCATATTCATTGTTTAATGGAGTGGATTACGATATGCTTATAGAAGAGCGAGATGCGTGGTTAGAGATTCAAAACGATCCAAATAATTCTACAATTATTAGAAATCAAGCAGCCAATCAAGTAGGTGCCATTGATCAAGAACGTTTTAAGTGGTTAGAATTTTATAAAATTAAAATGAAAGGTGACTGGTACACCAGACTATTTGGTAAGTTTATTGTAAAATCTGGCGTAGAATTCGGGTTCTTAGGAGCTTACAACCAAGCAAGGGGTGTAATTCCTTTTGAGCGTTTTTTCCTTGGAGGAGATGGTTTAGGAAGTTACAGTTTAGATGGACGTGAAGCCGTTGCGCTTCGTGGTTATCCAAACCAATCACTTCAACCAATTGATGGCGAAAATAATATTACCAACGATGGTGGAACTATTTATAATAAGTTCTCTATGGAGTTACGTTATCCAATTAGTATGAGCCAAACGGCTAAAATATATCTTTTAGGTTTTGTTGAAGGAGGTGTGTCCTATAATGATTTTCAGGATTATAACCCATTCAATTTATACAGATCTAGTGGTGCAGGTGTTCGTATTTTCATGCCAGCATTTGGTTTATTAGGTATTGATTTTGGTTATGGATTCGATGCGCTTCCAGGACAAACATCACCTAATGGATGGGAAACGCACTTTATTATTGGACAACAATTTTAATTTTGGCACGATATTTTCTATAACACTTATAATTAATTAAATCCCGATTTAAATTATTTTCAAATTAAAATTCATAATTTTGAAAACAGTAATTTAAAAAGGATAGAATAATATAAAAAGTCTGTCGTTTTAGAATTTACACGTTATAAATTATAAAATATGAAACAGATGAAATTAAAAGTTCTTTTTTTAGTGGCTACAGTATTCATGTTAAGCATGTCCAGTTTTGCACAACGTGGTGTAAGAATTGGCTACATAGACACTGAATACATTCTTGAAAATGTTCCAGAATATCAACAAGCAACGTCACAATTGGAAACAAAAGTCCAAAAGTGGAAAAGCGAAATTGAACAACAATTAGGAACTATTGCGCAAAAGCGAAAAGATTTAAGCAATGAAAAAGCGCTTTTAACTAAGGAATTAATTGCCGAGCGTGAAGAGGATATTGCTTTTGAAGAAAAAGAAATATTAGATTATCAGCAAAAGCGTTTTGGTCCTAATGGCGACTTAATGATTCAGAAAAAGCAACTCATTCAACCCATTCAAGATCAAATTTTTTCTGCGGTCCAAGATATTGCAGAAGCCAAGAAATATGATTTTGTTTTTGATAAATCAGCTGATGTAGTGATGCTGTATTCAGCAAAACGGTATGATTTTAGCGAGCAAGTTATTAGAAGTTTAACCCGTAGTGCTAAACGTACCCAAGCAGGTTCTAGAGCAGAAAAACAGGCTGCCCAAGATGAAAATCTGGTTATTGAAGTTGATGAAGAATTAGAAGCAAAACAAGAAGCTGCTGACGAACGCAAAAACGAAATAATGAACGAACGTGAAGCACGTAAATTAGCAGCTCAAAAACGTCGTGACAGTATTATTGAAGCTCGTAATTTAGCGCGTGAAGAAAAATTAAACAGCCGTAATCAGGACAATGAAGCTGATGAAGCCGAAGATGAGGTAGAAGAAACAACTGTTACTGAAAATAACAAAAACAATACAGACTCTGAAGAGGTAAAAACCCCAGAGCAAATTGCTGAAGAGCGCAGACAGGAAAAATTAGATGATCGTGCGCGCAGAAAACAAGAATTAGAAGAACGTAAGCAACGAATTCTAGCCGAAAGAGAACAAGCACGTTTAGAGCGTGAAAAAGCTAGAAACAACACAAATGAAGACACGCCAGACGAGGATGAAGGCGATAATTAATAATTAAATTTATAACACACATTAATACTATTTTTAAAATGAAACAATTCAAAACCCTTTTATTTGCAGCAGCATTATTTATTGGAGCAACCAGTTTTACACAAGCTCAAAGCAAAGTTGCGCACATTAATACCCAAGATTTAATTAAATCTATGCCAGAAATGTCAACAGCACAATCTGAAATGGAAAAATTGGGCAAAACGTATGAAGCTGATATTAAAGCTATGGTAACTGAATACCAAAATAAAATGAAGCAATACGAAGCGGAAGCACCAACAAAAACGGATGAAGAAAACCAAAAACGTTTGATTGAAGTTCAAACTATGGAGCAAAACATCCAACAATATCGTGGTACTGCGCAACAAGACATGCAAAAGAAAGAAGTAGACTTATTAAAGCCTATTACTGAAAAAGCCAAAGCAGCTATCTTAAAAGTAGCAAGAGCTCAAGGTTTTGAGTATGTACTTGATTCTACACAAGGTGGTGGTGTAATCATGGCCGACGGTAAAAATTTATTAGACGATGTTAAGAAAGCGTTAGGTATCTAATCTTTTTTTAAAATATTCTATAAAAAGCCACTTATATCAAGTGGCTTTTTTATTTTTGGTATATGAGCACAAAACCTATTGGTATATTCGATTCTGGTGTTGGTGGCACGTCCATTTGGAACGAGCTCCACCTGCGTTTACCACATGAGAATACCATTTACCTTGCCGATAGTAAAAACTCGCCCTATGGTACTAAAACGCAGCAGGAAATTATTCAATTAAGTATCAAAAACACCGAACACCTAATGTCCAAAGGTTGCAAACTCATTGTTGTGGCTTGCAACACCGCGACAACCAATTCCATAAAAATACTTCGCGAAAAATTTCCAATTCCCTTTATAGGTATTGAACCTGCTATTAAACCAGCAGCTTTAAATACTAAAACCAAAGCCATTGGTATTCTTGCCACTCGCGGCACCTTGTCCAGCGAATTATTTCATCAAGCAGCAGATTTATATAGTCGGCATATACAAGTTATAGAACAAGAAGGCGAAGGTATAGTGCAATTAATTGAATCGGGTAAATTAAATTCATCTGAAATGACAGGGTTATTAAAACTCTATTTACAACCCATGATTAAAGCCAATATTGATTATTTAGTGTTAGGCTGTACGCACTACCCCTATTTACTTCCACAGCTATTAGAGTTATTGCCAGAGCAGGTTAAAATTATTGATTCTGGAGAAGCAGTTGCCAAACAGACGGAACTTATTTTAAAAGAGAATAATTTATTAAATAGATCCATGACTAAAGGGAAGTGGCAATTTAACACCAATGCAAGTACAGAGGTTATTACCACGCTTTTAGGTGGTAATCATGATATTTCTTATTTGGATTTTTAAGAAAGAAAACATAAATAGTAATCATAATACCTCCTATAATGTTAAAAAACATCCTATTTCTTTTATTTCTAATTTCCGGTTCAAGTTGTATCTTCAGTCAAAATAATATTTCAACAAAACAACAAGCTCCACCAATTACCATAACGGATTGGATTGCTAATGTTCCCAATGATAAGAATCTTAACCATAAATATATAGTTTTGGAGTTTTGGGCAACTTGGTGTGCACCATGTTTAAAAAATGTTCCACATCTTAACGATTTACAAAATATATTTAGAGAAAATAAAGAATTATATTTCGTTTCTATAACCAACGAAGAAGTTGTGAAGGTTAAAAAATTATTAGAAAGGGTTCATTTTGAGTCTATTGTAGTTTCCGACATCAAAAGTCAAACTCAAATTGTTTATGGTGATGGCAAGAGAGGTATTACTAGACTTCCTCTAACAATTCTAATTGGTAAAGATGGTTATATAAAATGGATAGGAACAGCTAGTCAGCTCAATGAATTTGTGTTAGAAGACTTTTTGAATGATAGATTATTTACAGAACAGAAAACTATTTATAAGGATGATAAACAAATATTTAATTCATTATATAAAAAGAAATCTGAAAGTTCATTAAGCATGCTAATGTATTTAGCTAAAAATGATAGTATTGATTATTATTTAGATATTCAAGAATCACCAAAATATAATTATCAAATTAAGAGTGCTCCTCGAATATCCAAATTATCACTTTTAAGCGCTGTTACTTTGAAGGATATTATGTTAAGTCTTGGCTATAAACACAACCAAATAATCATCAAACCTAAAGACACTTTAAAAACATACGATGTACTATACAAAAATTCGAATTTTAATCCAGAAGCTTTATCTAAATTAGAACAAGAAATTTTAAGCTATACTGGTTTTAAAAAAAATTCTGATTTTGGCGTAATTTCAATTAAGGAAATCACAATAGAAAACACAAAGTTACTTCCGAAAACAAAAGTAGAAACAACATCTACTTTAAAGCTTGGGAAAAACAAAAGTATATTTTACAAATACACCATTGAGAAATTAGTAGGGGCACTAAACAAAAACACAAATTATTATTATCACTTTAATTCAAAAAACACAAATTATTATGATTTTGAAATCGATTTCTCGTCAGAAAGAACAATTACGGAAAGTCTATTGAAATGCGGTTTCAGCATTAAGGATAGTAAGACAAAAACTAAAGTTTACACCTTTCAAAAAAATTAATCTATTAGAAAACAATACCGTTTTAAAATCTCAATAATACCATTTCATCAAAGTCTAAATTATATAAAAAAAGAATCTACTCCTTAAACCAACCCGAATATGTCACGTAGTTTTCGGCTATTCTATTAATTTCACCTGAAATTAATTCTTGGCTAATATCCTTTACTTTTTTAGCTGGAATGCCTGCATAAATGCTATTTGATTCTACATGTGTATTTTTGGTTAACACAGCACCTGCAGCAATAATACTATTGCTTTCTACAACACAATCATCCATTACTATACTACCCATACCAATAAGTACATTATCATGGATGGTACACCCATGTACGATAGCATTATGTCCAATAGACACATTATTTCCTATGGTGGTTGGCGATTTCTGATATGTAGCATGAATAATGGCACCATCCTGAACATTCACTTTATTTCCCATTTTAATATAATGAACATCACCACGAATTACGGCATTAAACCAAACACTGCAGTTTGAACCTATTGAAACATCGCCAACAATGGTGGCGTTTTCGGCAATATAACAATTAGTTGGTATGTTTGGTGCTTTTCCGTTTACGGGTTTGATAACAGGCATAATAATGTTGCTTTTATAAATTATGTTTTGAGTATTCGTTTTTATGAATTGCTAATGTAGGATTATTTTTGAGATTAATATTTCTACTCTTACTGAATGGTTTTGAGAAAGGCCTAAATGACCTAAAAGGTTTCTAAAACCTGATAGGTTTGGAAATCTAGGGTGATATAAAAAATTTATTAGTTCTCGCTTCGCTTGAAATGGTTAACGCTTGTGTTAAATTTGAAGTGCTGTATTTAAAGCTATGAAATTCCTGCTTTTGCAGGAATTCTATTTAAAAAAAGCCAACAATTCCGCTTTTCTAGAAGCCGAAACACTCACTTGCTTCCCATTACTCAACACAACACTTCCACCCTTTCCTTTCACGTATTTTACAATCTCGTTGACGTTTACTAAATAGGATTTATGCACGCGTGAAAAGTGGCTATCCATCAACGCATCTTCAAAATACTTCAAGGTCTTACTTACCAATTTCTTTTTCTCATTATTTAAATAAATCTCCGTGTAGTTATCATCGGCTTTGCAATACAAAATATCTGCTGTGTTGATGACTTCAAACCCATCCTGCTGTGGTACGGTTATTTTTCCTGAAATCACCTGTATTTTAGGGACTAAAACCTGATCTTGAAGCGCGGATTCTTTCTGTTTAATTTCAGTTACATAATCCACCGCTTTAATTAATTCATCAATAGAAATTGGCTTCATTAAATAATACGATGCGTGCGCATTTAACGCATCCATAGCATAGTGATTATAGGCTGTTACAAATATGGTTTCAAAATTAATATCGCCTACTTTTTCTAATAAATCGAAGGCATTTCCATAAGGCATTTCCACATCTAGAAACACCAAATCTAGTTCGTTATTTCTAATTAAAATGAGTGCTTCCTCCACGTTTTCTGCTTCACCTAAAACCTGGACATTTGGACAGTAGCGTGTTAAGTAGTTTTTTAAAATATCTCTACTAGTATGTTCGTCTTCGACTATTATAGCTTTTAGTTTCATATTCTTATTTTTTTAGATTTGGGCTCTCATTCTTTTGTTTACAAATTAAGTTGTCTTAATATGCGATAATCAATCTTTTTTCAATGTGACAATCACTTGGGTTCCTGCATCTTCTTCATCCTGAAAATCGGAAATGCTTACATCTACTTTATCCTGATACATATCATTTAAAATAGACACCCGTTTTTGAATATTACTCATGCCTTGTGAGTTATGCTTTTTCTGATTATCAGTTTTTAATTCTTTAGAACGTTCGCGACCAATACCATTATCAGAAATGGTAATCGTTAGTTCTGTTTCGCTTGTTTTACAGATTCTAATGGACAACAACCCTTTGGTTGTTTTATAACGTAAACCATGCCATACTGCATTTTCTATATACGGTTGTAACAGCATAGGTGGAATTTGAAAGTCGGAAACAACCACATTATCCGCAATGGTTATCTCATAATCAAATTTATCTTGGAACCGGAAATGCTCCAATTTCGTGTAAAGGTCCAACAGGGCAATCTCTTTTTCCAAGGGAATAAAATCAGCTTCACTATTTTCTAAAACGGAACGCATGAGATGGGAAAAATCGGATAAATATCTATTAGCTGTTCGCTCATCATTAGCCGCTATAAAACTATTTACGGAGTTTAAGGCATTAAAAATAAAATGCGGATTCATTTGGCTACGCAACGATTTTAAAGCTAATAAATTATTTGCCAAACGTTGTTGTTTAATGTATTTATACATAAAATAAGCCGTAACCAAAAGCAACAATAATCCTCCAATTAAAGAGTAGATTATGAGCTGCTGACGCTTGTTACGTTCTGATGTTAATTGATACTTACTTTCTGATAATTGTCTATCGGATTCCAAACTGGTAATCCGATTTTGCTTTTCTGCAATTTCTTTACTAAATCTGGCTGCTTGAATAATTTCTTGTTCTTTTTTTATGTACAGAGCTTCAACTAAATCAGTATATTCTTTGTAAGTTTCTAGTGCTTTATCATACTCTCCAGAACTACTATAAACTTCAGATAATTTACGCTTAGCATCTTTAGCAACCACCAAATCATTTTTTTCACTGGCTTCGTCAATACTTTTTTCTAAATAGGCCTTGGCACTACCAAAATCCTTCTGTAAATAATAGGCATTTCCAATTTTATAATTTTGTTTTTGAACAGTTAACGCACTTTCATTACCGATAGCCGAATCTAACTCAATATTTTGAATGGCTTGTATGGCTTGTTTTCGCAGTTCAATTTCATCAGAAAAATTTTGACTTCTATTTTTGAAATCGGCCACTTTCACTTTCTCCTCCACAGCACGCGAACCGGTTTCTTGAAAGGCTAATTTTAAAGCATTATCAAAGTAATCTTCCGCTTCTTTTTTATTCCCAGTTTCACTCAACACTTGGGCTATTTTCGAATTTAAATCGGTTATTTTAGGCTTTATCCTGTATTGATCTGCAAATTCTAAAGCCGTAGTATAGGATTTTAAGGCATTTCTATAATTTTGAATACTGCTAAAGGTATCTCCAAAACCTTCATATAATTGGACTTTTTGAAAATTACTTAAATCGACTTCCGAAATATTGCTATAAACTGAAAGACTTTCTTGATAATTACTATTTAACCAATAGGCTTTGGCTAACTTTAATAAAACAGCATTGGTTGTCACGCTTTGAAGGCTAATGCGATAATTACTAATTGCTAAATCATATTGTTTCCAATGAATATATACATCACCTAAAACTTCATATACTTGCGCATTTTCGTTAATAAAGCGACTTTTGGAAAGCGCTTCTGTAATAAATTGCAAGCTTTTTTCTATATCTGTTTTTAAATAGGTTTCCGCAGAATCTATAGATGCATTAAAAGTTGACTCTTGATTTATTTTTGGCGCTTCAGATGTTAACTCATTTGCTCGCACTTCTATTTTTATGCGTTCGTTATCTTTTATGGTGTAGTAAACGGTTTGGAAATCTTTATGCCTTATCACTAATTCATCACCTCTTTTTGCCTGAATTCTAAATTCACCAGCCATATTTGTTGTGGTATATGCGCCACCATTTACCTCAATATTAACTTTTGGAATGGGCTTACTAAATTCAGCATCATATACCGACCCACGAACTGTAAAAACAGTTTGTTGCCTATTAGATGATGTTGACATTTCCTGCGCATAGACCATGTAGGGACTGACGTACAGGAACAGAAACAAAAGAGCGGTTAAAAAAGATTTCATTATTAAAATTTACATGTATAAACTTACGTACTTTAAGCGGTATTATAAAATACGTATTTGCAAATACGGTGAAGATTTTAAGTTAAAAAGTGTTGTTTACAAGCTGATTAAATTCATTCCCTAATTAAAATAGGGCTTTCACACATTCTGGGTTTTATTCAAATAAAATTAAACAACATAAAAAAAACTCGGAAGGTTATTCCGAGTTTTAAATTATTTGAATTGTATGTCTTAATTAATTGCCGGACAAGCACAGTGATAACGCTCTTTTCTGCAACCAAAGTTATAACCTAATGTTATTTGGTGAAAACCACCATTGTTGAATACAACTGAATTTGATTGGTATGAATAGGTATATGCAACCATAAACTCTTTAAAATTAACACCTACAAGTGGTGAAATATATTGTAATTTTTGGCTATTAACACTTCCGCCATCAATATATTCGGCACCATCTAAACTACGACGGTAGGATAAACCTCCCCAAAGCTTTCCGAAATCCATTTCTTTGTAAACTTTCGCATTGATGTCAATGGACGATTCTTTTGTACCATCTTTATATTGAAACATGATGGATGGCTCATAAGTCCATTCACTACCAAACTTCCCTAAAACAATACCTGTAGAGAATAAATAACGTCTTAAATTACTAGTAATTTCGATATCGTTATTAATCCCTTCATTATTTAGAATATTTTTTACAGTAGCATGTGCGTAGAAATTATACAAGAAGTATGAAAATCCGAAATCAATATTAAAGTTGGTTGAACTTTGTTCGATTCCTGAAATTATACGATCTGGTAATTCATTTAAGAAAGCTGTCTCGTCCAATTTATATTGGATAGCTCCAACACTTAAACCGAAAGAAAGCATGTTTAAATCTACTTCATTTCTAGAAAACATTAATTGGTATGCATACGTTAAATACGCACCATTTTGCGAGTGGTATCCGTTTTTATCCGTGTAAAAAATGGCCCCAATTCCAGAATTAGATTCACCTATTCTACCATTAGCACTAACGGTTAATAGTTTGGGCGCATTTTCATGGCCAAACCATTGCTGTCTACCTGTCATACGTATTTTAGCACAATTGGCAACACCAGCCATAGACGGGTGAATTAAATAATAGTTATCTGTAAGATAATCGGTATAAATAGGAAGTCCTTCTTGGGCTTTTACAAACTGTGTAAAAAAGGCAACAACTGCTATTAAAAAAAACCTTTTCATTCTCATAGTATATTTTTCAAGGTAGATTGGTAAAACCACACTAAATCTTTATCCTTATATAAAACTCGGTTTTTACAATAAAATTATAAATCCGCGACCAAATATATAAAAATTACTTTTTATCACTCCATTACAAAAGTTAAACCTTACCAAATTTCATGAAATTGATAAGTTTTAAACTCTATTTTACCGAGCATTAAAACTCAAATATATGGATATCTATAGTTTTCTTTTAGTATTTTTGCAAAAAAAATATTTATCATGAATCCATATACAGTTTCCATTCAAGAAACTTCCAATAATACAATTGTAAAATTTGAACTTAATCAGTTTATAACCAAGCACCAAAGCTTTGAATTTAATAATATTGATGATGCTAAAAATTCACCTTTAGCACAGCAATTATTTTATTTACCTTTTGTGAAGAAGGTTTATATATCAAGTAATTTTATAGCTATTGAACGTTTTAATATTGTCGAGTGGCCTGATGTTCAAGAGGAAGTTGCAGAACAAATTACCGAATACTTAAATTCGGGTGGAGTTGTAATTACCGACACCACAACGGTAAAAAAAGTACCGATTACGGTTTATGCGGAAAGCACACCTAATCCTGCTGTAATTAAGTTTGTAGCCAATAAAAAATTAGTAACTGCAACTTATGAATTTACATCCATAGACGATGCTAAAGTGTCGCCATTAGCAACAGAATTATTCCATTTTCCGTTTGTGAAAAGTGTTTTTATGGAAGACAATTACATTTCTGTAACTAAATATGACATGGCAGAATGGGAAACTATCACCATGGAATTACGCGAGTTTATCCGAACATTTATTGAAAATGGTAAGGAAGTCGTAAATGCTAATGCGCAAGAAGTACTAAATATTACAAGTGAAAAACTGGACGAAACCTATGAATCACGCGATGATACGTCCAAAGAAATAATAAACATTTTAGAAGAATATATAAAACCTGCCGTTGCTAGTGATGGTGGAAATATTCAATTTGAATCCTACAATCCAGAAACGAAAACGGTAAAAGTTATTCTACAAGGTGCGTGTAGTGGCTGTCCATCGTCTACGTTTACCTTGAAAAATGGTATTGAAAATATGCTAAAAGAAATGCTTAAAGGTCGTGTGGAAACAGTTGAAGCCTTAAACGGATAATTTTATATTCCGAAATATAATTAGTAACTTAATAGCTAAACTTAAAAAAACAATATTATGGCTATTTTAAAAGTTATTGAAGTATTATCAAATTCTGAAACCAGCTGGGAAGACGCAACCCGAAAAGCCGTTAAGGAAGCATCTAAAACCGTAAAAAACATTCGTTCGGTTTATGTAAAAGAACAAAGTGCTATTGTAAATGGCGATAACGTAACCGAATTTCGAGTGAATATAAAAATAACCTTCGAGGTTAAATAATAACAACTATTTGAAACGCCCTTTTTAGGGCGTTTTTTTATGCCCCATTCTTAATAGCTTGTATGCTATTCGTTGGAATTGGTAGTTTTCACCTATAAATTTGCTATTTGGTTTCATACATCAAACCATACCTCACTTATTATCTAACTGTTAATCATTATTTTAAATTTCTATAATTTTTAGAACTGTGAGATAATACTTAAATTTGTCATTTAATTAATCTCACTAAACACATTATGGATAAAAATTTAGATTACTGGATAGAACAAGGCATTGCATTTGTAACCACTTACGGTTTAAAAGTTATTGGAGCCATTGTTATATGGATTGTTGGTTCTTGGCTTATTAAAAAGATTCTTAAAGGTTTCAAAAAAATGATGGATAAAGGTCATTATGAAGTAAGCCTCAAGAAATTTCTTGTAGATTTAATCAATGCTATTTTAAAAATATTATTAGTAATTACCATATTAGGCACTTTAGGTGTTCCTACAGCGCAATTTGCCGCTATTATAGCTGCTGCGGGTTTAGCCATTGGTTTAGCACTTCAAGGTTCTTTAGGGAATTTTGCGGGCGGTGTACTTTTAATGGTATTCAGACCTATTAAAATTGGTGATTTTATTGAAGCCCAAGGTGAAAGTGGAACCGTTAAAGAAATTGAAATTTTTACGACTAAATTAAATACAACAGATAATAAAGAAGTCATAATTCCAAATGGCGCATTATCAAATGGCAATATTATTAATTATAGTACAGAAGATACACGACGTGTAGATTTTACGTTTGGTGTTGGTTATGATTCTGACATTAAGAAAACCAAAGAAATACTTTTTGGTGTAATTAATTCGCATCCATTGGTATTGAAAGATCCGGCTACGGCTGTAAATGTATCTGAATTAGCGGATAGCTCTATTAATTTCTTTACACGTGCATGGGTTAAGAAAGAAGATTATTGGACCGTTAAGTTTGATGTTATGGAACAAACAAAAGAAGCACTTGATGCGGCTGGAATTGATATTCCTTACCCACACCAAGTGGAAATACACAAAGAAGGCTAATACCTATCTTTTAGATTTTGGTTTAATAGCCACAAAATCTTTTAAATAATAGGGCTCAAAATAAGCGACATCTTCGGTGTCGCTTTTTTTGTACTTATTAAAAGCCAAAACACCCATTTCATTAGCTGATGGTAACTTGTGCTCTATAAAAACAGCATTTTTATGTGTAATGAGTGCTTTTGTTTTTTCAACACCATTACCTATAAAATGAACCTGACTTTTATCCAGAAATTCAGCATATGATGTTTCATCTAAAACTTCTGCTTCAATTCCACGAATAGGTTGATAGTTTGCATTGTAAATAGCGGCGTAAACTTCCATACGTCTGGCATCTAACATGGGAATGATAATGCCCTTGGTTATATTAACTTGATGCGCCATAGCTTCCAAAGTTGAAAGACTAATTAGTGGGATATTTAAAGCAAAACACAAGCCTTTTGCTGCCGAAACACCAATCCGTAAACCGGTATAAGACCCAGGACCTTTACTAATGGCTACGGCGTCAATTTCCGATTTATCTATATGGTTTTCTTTTAAAATATCATCAATAAAAACATGTAGACGTTCCGCATGCGAAAAGCCATTATTATAATCTTCTTTTAAAGCAAAAGTCTCTCCTTCTTTTGAAAGAGAGACCGAACAATTTGTTGTTGCTGTTTCTATACTTAATATTATTGCCACGGCATTATTCTGTTAAAGGAATTCCTAAATAGTAATCAAGAACTTTCGTTTTAAATACAAAATCATATTTTGCATTAATTAATCGCGATTGCGCATTGATAAGTTGAATACGTGATTGTTCTAAATCAAATGTATTCATAGTTCCTAAATTATAACGCTCTTGCGAATTTTGAAATGCTAATTTTTGAGCTCTTACGGATTTTTGAGCCGCCTCATAAGCTTTTAATGCTGCGTTGGCATCCGTAAATGCGCGTTGGATATTAGCTTCTAAATCTAGTTTAGCTTGGTCAAAATCTAATTTACTATTTTCTATTCTAATTTTAGATTTAGCAACAGCTGTCTTATTTTGGAATTGGGAGAAGATAGGAATACCCACACTTAACACAAAACTATGGGCTTTATTATCATTTAATTGATTTCCAAAACTAGCTTCTTGATCGGTTAAATTAGAATAAAACACATTAGAACCAAAACCATAGCTAAATCCCACATTTGGCATAAAACCACTTTTAGAAATTTCCGTATCCAATTCGGCTAATTCAATATTCTTTTCCGCTACTTTTATTTCATACCGATTATTATATGCATAATCTAAAATAGGTTGAATATCTGTGTACATCAAAGCTGCGGAAGGGCTATCTACTTCAATAATTTCCACTTTAAAACCTTCAAAAGGCACTTGTAAAAGTTGAGACAAACTTAAAATGGAAAGCGTGTAATTATTTTCTGCAACCGTTAAATTTTGCTCATCACTACTTAATGTAGCTTCTACATCGTAAATATTAGCTTGTGGTTGAACACCCGCGTCTACTAATGCTTGAACTTGCTTTAATTGCTTACTTGAAAATTCAATTTGCGCTTGCGCCGTTTCCAAATTTTCTTTGTTAAAGAGCACATTTAAATAGGAATTAACGACATTTAACGAAATATCATCTTTAATTCGGTTTAATTCCAATTGATTTCTATCTAAATTCAACAATGCTTGTTTGTGCAAGTTTGTGTTTCTAAAACCGTTAAAAATAGTTTGATTTACTCGTAGACCTAAATTGGTGGAATGACTCGTCCTGTCTACAAACTGCCCAGGAAAAAGTTCCTGATTACCCAATCCTAAACTCTGATTGGCATTCGCACTAAGTGACGGTAATAAACTTCCTTTGGTTGCAGTAATATCCTCCTCATTAATAAGTAAGGTATTAGCGCCTTTTTGAATTGCAATATTGTTTTCCAAGGCGTAGTTTACACATTCTTCCAGCGTCCATACTTTTTCTTGAGCATATGAACTAACAGAAAAAACAACCGTTAAAAACGAAAGGGTTAGTACTTTATTAATCTTCATCATTGTTATCTTCTTTTGCTTTATTCCAAACTTTTATTTTATCAGTTTCTGAAACACCTTCAGTAATTTCAACATTTATTCCATCTGAAATACCTAACTCAACATATTTCTCTTCATAGGTACCATCTTCTTTTTGAACTTCTACAAATGGCTTTTCCGTAAAACGATTAAATTGTAATAAGGCTTCCTTTACAACCATTACGCTATCTTTACTTTCCATTTCAATTTCTGCATTAGCGCTGTAACCAGCCCTAATTTTTACAGACGGATTAACTTCTACGTCTGCTTTAATAGTAAATTGAACTGCACCATTTTCTTCAATTCCTTTTGGCGCTACAAACGTTAATTTAGATGGAAATTCTTGTTGATTAATAGCGCCAAGAACCACAATAATATCTTTCCCTTCTTCTAGTTTTCCTACTTCAGATTCATCAACTTTTCCTTCGAAAATCATTTTACTCATATCTGCAATGGTAGCAATGGTTGTTCCTGCATTAAAGCTATTAGATTCAATTACTTGATCTCCCTCACGTACCGGAATTTCTAAAACAGTTCCAGGAATTTGTGCTACAATATTGGTGTTGGCAGAACCACCTCCCGATAAGGAACCTTGTTTGATAATTTGAAAGTCATTTTGAGCCTGACGTAAAGATTCATTTGCTTGGTTTAAGGACAACTCACTGTTTTCAAAATCTTGTTTTGAAATAACACCTTTTTCAAAAAGGGCTTTATTTCTGTCGTATAAGGTTTTGGAATTATCAAAAGATAATTGTGCGCTATTAATGCGACTTCTTGCACTTACTAAACTTTGTTCGTTTGGTACCACGCGAATTCTAGCTATTAAATCGCCTTTCTTAACAACGTCACCTTCTTCAACCAAAATTTTATCAATAATTCCAGCTATTTGCGGTTTCAATTCAATTTCTTCTTCTGGGTTTAATTTCCCTGTGGCAACCACTTTTGTTTTTATAGAGGTGAAAAACGGTGTTTCTGTTTTAAATTCTTCAATAGCTTTAGAATTGGAGTCTTTAAAGTATTTAATTACCCAAACAAATAGTACTAGGACTACGATGCCAATGATGATTTTTACTGCTTTATTCATTTGATTGTGTTTATTATTTTAATTGATCGGTTGGTTTTATAATATCTAAATTTTACTTATTTATTCTTCGCGTAATGCTTCTATAGGTTTAATACTAGTGGCTTTAAATGCTGGAATTAATCCGATTAAAGTGCCTAAAACAACTAAAATGAGCAAGGCTATAAATACAACTGAAATGGAAACAGATGCATTTACCATGGTTGCGTCTGGACCTTGCCCAAATGCGGCATCTAATGCTATCAGAATCCATCCACCACTAATAATCCCAAAGAATCCCGCCAGTAAAGTGATGAAAACGGCTTCTACTAAAATCTGTCGTTTTATTTCGTAAGGCGTGGCTCCTAGTGCACGGCGGACACCAATTTCTTTGGTGCGTTCTTTGACGGTAATTAATAGAATATTACCAATGGCAAAAACACCTGCAATAAGGGTTGCAATACCTACGAACCATGTCAAAAATTGCATACCAGAAAGAAAACCCGTCATTTTTGCAAACTCTTTACCTAAATTAAAACTTCCAAAGGCACGTTTATCTTCCGGATGCACGTTATTTAAATTTCTTAAAATGAGCTTTGCGTCTTCTTCAATTTGTTTGATGTTGTATTCCGGTTTCCCAGTAATCATCATCCAACTGATGTTTTCACCACGGTTATAAATTTGCTGAAAGGTGGTAAACGGAATATGCATATCCGTTGATGGCCCCATATTCATATTACCAACTTCAAATACACCAATCACCATAAAGTTCATACTGTTAATTTGAATCAACTCGCCAATTGCCTGTACATCCTTTTCAAATAGTTGTTTATAAACATCTTCTGAAATGACTACAACTTTTCTATTCGCATCTATATCGTTTTGATTGATAAAGCGACCGTGAATTAACTTTTTCTTCTGCACTTTATCTAATAAAGGATAATCCCCATTTATACCAAAGGTTCCCGAAAGGAAATTCCGAACCACCATGGCTTGGCTTTGGCTTCTTGGTACTACAAATTCAATACCTTCTACATTCTCTTCTACTTTTTTAGCATCCGTTAATGTCAACTTTACTTGTCTTCCTTCTTGAAAGCCTTGAAAAGGTTTGCTAGTGCTTTGTGCCCAAACGAATACACTGTTCGTAGCAAAATCGCCAAACAAACGATTAAATGCATTCTCTAATCCTCTGGCAGAACCAAGAAGACCAATAAGTAGGAGAATTCCCCACCAAACACCTACCATGGTTAAGATAGATCGTAGTTTGTTTTTACTAAGACTATCAAAAACCTCTTGCCAAGTATCTCTATCTGTTAAAAATTTAAACATATTAGTCGTCTCTTAATGCTACAATGGGTTTAATTTGTGATGCTTTTTTAGCTGGTAAATAACCTGCAATTGCACCTGCTAAAATAAGTGTAATGGTTGCCGCAATAATTAGTGACGGTTGTACACTTGGATCCTTAATAAAATATGTTTCCAACGTTGGAGCAGCAAGTTCTAAAACACCGACACCTAATAACAAGCCAACATAACCTGCAATGGCAGTAATTAAAATAGATTCTATTAAAATAATAGATACAATAGATCGTGGTGTAGCGCCTAATGCTTTACGAATGCCAATTTCCTTGGTACGTTCTTTTACAATAAAAATCATTATATTACTAATACCAACGACACCTGCTATTAAGGTTCCAAAACCAATTACGAAAATGATAAATCCTAAGGCGGTTGTCATTTGCCCCACAGCTTTGGTACCTTCCGCCATGTTTTGAATACGAATTGCACGCTGATCGGTTTCCGCAACATCAAAGCGGTTTTTCATTTTATTAGTAAGTGTTCTACCAAACGCAATGGCTTGGTCGTAATTCATTTCAGGATTATAGGTCAAGTTAATTTGATCTACATAATCTGTATTACCATATAACCGTTGTGCGGTGGAAATGGGCATATAAATTAAGCGTTCCTCATTATCGCCGCCATCATCCGAGAAAACACCAACTACTTTATACGGAATACCATCTAGGTTAATATATTTTCCTAAAGCGGTTGTTCTTAAAAATAAATCTTCTTCAACCAAACGACCTATAACAGCCACTTTAGTGTGGTTTTGAACATCCAACTCATTAATGTATCGTCCTTGATCCATTATGGTCATTTCTAAATATTGATGATCCGGGTGAACCGCGCGAACAGAATAACTACTTTTTTCGTTTCTAAAAGTAGCCGTTACATTTCTATAGATTCTAGAGGTTATAAATTGAACTTCATCTTTAAACTCGTCTTTAACATAGGAATAGTCTTCATTTTTAAACTGAATACGTCTACCTGCCTGAAGTCCTTTATTGGCTTTGGTAGTCATACCCGAATAAATCATAATGGAATTATTGGCATCGTCATTAAAGGCGTCTGAAAAAGTATTTTGAAGTCCGTTAGCTAATCCAAAAAGAACAGCAAATAGTAAAATAGCAAAAGCTACCGTAAATCCTGAAAGCAAACTTCGCGTTCGGTTTTTATTGATACTTTGAAATATCTCACGCCAAAGATCTAAATCAAACATATTGTTCGGCTCTAACTTGTTCTACAAAAACATCTTCCATAATAACACCATCTTTTAAACGGACAATACGTTTACACATATTGGCAATATCTTCTTCATGCGTTACCATTAATATGGTTTTTCCTTCATCATTTAACTGCTGAATAAAGGCCATAATTTCATAAGATGTTTTGGTGTCTAGAGCTCCTGTAGGCTCATCGGCAAGAAGTAATTTTGGGTTTGCAGCCAACGCTCGTGCAATAGCAACACGCTGTTTCTGTCCACCAGACAATTCATTTGGCAAGTGGTGTGCCCAATTGGCAAGACCAACCTTTTCCAAATGAAACATACCCAATTCTTGACGTTCAGCACGCTTCATGCCTTGATAATACAAGGGAAGTGCTACGTTTTCAATCGCATTTTTATAATTGATTAGGTTAAAGGATTGAAAGATAAATCCTAAAAACTTGTTTCTATAAATTGCTGCTTTTTTTTCGGTTAAATTTTTAATGGGAACACCATCAAGAATATACTCACCTTCGTCCGCTTCATCCAACATACCAATAATATTTAATAAGGTAGATTTACCAGAACCCGATGATCCCATAATGGCAACCATTTCACCCTCTTTAACAGAAAGATCAATACCTTTTAATACATGTAAACTGGAGTCACCTATAGGATAGGATTTGTGCAATTTGCTTATAGTTAGCATAATTTACGTTGGTTGGTTAAATTATATTCTACAAGTAAGACTTATAAAACACAAAAATGTTACAACAAAAGTAAATATATTTTAATCGGAGACTTTTGAAGTGCTGTTAAATTTTTTATAAATAAATGATATCTAGGCTATTATTTCTCCAATTGTACGGTAACTTCAACCAATGGATTTGCATAATAATAACGTGTTTTCCCAAAGGCCTTCCACCTCATTTTGCGCTTTAAATGTGTCCACGATTGTCCACGAAAACTGGAATAGGTTAATGGTTCATCATCATAAGTCATAAGCAAATTAGGTGTTGTAATATACATACTTCCCAATGGTTTTTCCGGATTGGGATTTATGGTTTCAATACTCACAAAAATACCTGATTCTAAAAAAGGAATGAATGTATTCTCAAATTCTAGCGTAATGGTTTGATTTTTATTAAGAGGTTTTACAACATAATCATTAAAGGAAATTGCGGCGCCAGGACCTTTGGTGGATTTATTTATTTCGTAAAATTTAATTCGAAAATAAACAGGATAAACATCATAAATATCAGATTGTGTTTTCTTAAGCTTAAAGCTAACCGAGGTTACTTTCCCTGTTTTTCCAGTATCATTTTTAATAAAAATACTGCGTTCATAACCTATGGGAACGGAGGATTTATATTTGACTTTCTTGCGTTTAACACCTAAAGTTTTTGTTGCCGAATACTTCTTTTTCTTATAGACTAGGAGCACATTATCCAAATCCATATTTGCAACAGATAATAATATATCCAATTGATTTCTATCCTTTAAAAAAGGATGTAAGGCAATCGTTTTAGACTGATAACCCAGCATAGAAATAAATAAGGTATCATTAGGGTGCTTTTTTAAATGGAGTACAAAATTCCCCAAACTATCTGTAGATGTCCCGTATTTTGAATTTAAAACACTCAAATTAGCATACGCAAGTGTTTTTTTTGAAAGGCTGTCTGAGATGGTTCCATACAGAATTTGGGCATTGAGAGTTTGAAAATTAATTAAAACCCAAAAAACACCTAATATGAAACGCATTTAGTTCTTTTTAGATCTATAATTACGGTATATAAGAAAACCGATTCCACCAACTAAAATATAAGGCACAGCCATGAGATACACAATTCCATTGTTGATACCTTCGGCTTGAGCTTGACCTTCTTCACTTTCCAAAACCGCACGACACATGGCACATTGTGCTTCGGCTGGCAATGTGAAAAACAACATTAATATTCCGGTGATAATGAATGCTTTTTTCATGTGATTATATATTTAAGAAACATAATAGGGTGAAATCATAATAAAAACTACCACACCCGAAACGGCCACAAACAACCAAAGTGGAAATGTAATGCGTGCTATTTTTTTATGACGCTCAATATTATTAGTAATAGCACGCACATAGGTTATTAACACAAACGGAATAACGGCAACAGACAAAATGATATGTAAAATTAAAATAACATAATACACATATTTCATAACGCCATCGCCTCCGTATTTAGTTGAATCGCTCGTCATGTGGTACGCCATATACATTAATAAAAAAGCAACCGAAAGTAAAATAGCAAACTTCATGAGTTTTTCATGCAGTTTAATTTTACCGTTGGTTATGGCCCAAAATGCAGCGACCAAAACAAAGGCAGTTATAGCGTTTGTAGTAGCATAAATTGGAGGCAAAAACATAAGAGGCTCCACATTTGGTATTTTAACCCCAAATAAAACTGCTACTACAAGCGGCACAACAATAGAGAGAACTATAATCCACTTATTATATTTTTGTTCTGTTTTTAAGTTCTGATTCATTATTCTTTCAACAATTTAGCAATATCAGTTTTCAACATGCTTATTTCTTCTTTTTGTCCGTCTTCATCAACCTTTTCTTCCTCACTGATAATACCTGAATAGAAAATTTTTGGATTCCCAAAATCATCCTGTCTAGATCGGATAAAACCATTTTTATCTATTAATGCGAAATTACCAGAATGCTCAAAACCCGCTTCAACGGTTTCATCTTCGCCAACATAAATATTAAAACCTATGTTTGCCAATTCAAAAATAGCATCTTGATCGCCTGTCATTAAATTCCAATTTGGATTGGTAATACCATATTCTTCAGCATACGCTTTAAGTACTTCTGGTGTATCCACTTTAGGCATAATTGTAAAGGATGCCACACCAAAATCTTCAATTCCTTCAAATTTATTTTGAATTTGAACCAAATTCTTATTCATTCTTGGACATATGGTAGGACAAGTAGTAAAAAAGAATTCAACCAAATATACTTTCCCTAAATAATCTTGTTCTGTAATGGTTTCGCCATGTTGATTGGTAAAACTGAAAGCAGGTACCTTTTTAGGTGTTCCATTAATATTTATAAAAACAAGATCTGACGATTCGTCTTTAGAGAAATCCGTTTTAGAAATTGGTTCGCTCCTGGTATCATTTCTTACGGTATCGCCTTTGGTTATACGATCTACTATTCGTGGTACAAACCAAATTCCAAAAATTAGAATTACAAAGGCGATACCAACATAAGAATAATTAGCTTTTTTGCTCATGACTTGTAGGTTTTAATTCGTTAGCGCGACGTGTTTCCGAGTCGAAATTACCTTTACGTTTTTGACGGTATTCAGTAAAAAGAACACGTAAATCTTCGGCACTCATTTTATTTTTTATAACAGCTACTTGAATGCAATTGTAAGCATCTAAACCATAAATAGCTGCATTTTTTCCTTTTTCCTGATCTGTTCTATCATCCAGACGACCACGCTGATGACGCTCGGTATCTATAAGAAACACATTATCTGTAGCTACATTATCTGATAAACTGAAGGATGCTTTTAAGCTATTAAAGGTTTTCTGAATAGCCGCTTCCTCCAAATGAACAAAATGCCAAAACCGTAAATCTTCATAACGTGCTATTTCTCTAAACAATTCCTCTGACTCTGCTTCAGAACCATTTGGAACCAACACAACAATTTGAAATTTTTTGAAGCCTTTAAATTTATCGTAAACTAGCTCCTTAAGATTGGAGGCTGCAATTGCCATATCCAAAGGTTTATTTCCAAAAAAGGCTAATACGGTAATATGATCTTGAAGAACAATGTTTTCTGCATTTGGAGGTAGTTCAGCAACATTTTCGTTAATGATATCCAAAGGGTTATAATTGTCTTCAGAAAGGGAAAGTACCAATACAAACATGACTGGTAGAAAAAATAAAATTCCCAAAATAAGATTCCTTTTTATTTGCTGCTTTCTCATAGTGCAAAAATAAAAAAAGGCGGTTTAAAAACCGCCTTTTGTAGAACATTTAACTTATATTAAAAATCGTGTTTTACAAAGCCATTTGTAAATATACTCTCTACATAACCACCTTCTTGAAGGAGGATGAATAATATATAACATATTAAAAACACACCGGTCCAAACACACATTCTTCTGAATGCTGCTGTTTCATCACGCATGTGCATGAAATCCCAAGTAATATAATAAGCTTTTACTATAGTTAAAATAATAAAAATCCAGTTTAAGAGACTCATGCCTAAAACTTTAGCCATCAACATTTCAGGTTTATAAATACCTAAAACTACCTCTATTGCTGTAACTATGGTCAGTAGTATTAATACTCCCCATATTTTTTGGGTGTTAGATTTAAACTTAACTAACCCTCTAAATATTTCTAATTTATGTGCGTCTGCCATTTTAACTGTATTATCTATAATTAAACAAGGTAGAAGAATGTGAATACAAATACCCATACTAAATCTACGAAGTGCCAATAAAGACCAACTTTCTCAACCATTTCGTAACTTCCTCTACGTTCATACGTACCTAAAATAACATTAAAGAAAATAATGATATTTAATAAAACACCAATAGATACGTGAAATCCGTGGAATCCTGTAATGAAGAAGAAGAAATCACCAAATAACGGTGGGCCGTACTCATTTTGAATTAAGTTAGCACCTTCAACAACATTTTTTCCTTTAGTTTTTAATTCAATTAATGATTCATTTCTAGATAAGATGATTTTTTTACCATTCTCATCGGAATATGTTGTTTTAACTAATATATTAGGGTTTGCTTCAAAACCGGCAACTACTTCGTTAAAGGTAAAGCTAGGTAAATCTCTTTCACTCGTAAACCAAAGCCCATTTTTTCGCTTATGCTGTTCACGACTAGAAGGTTGTGCAATAGCAAAATCTTTCAATGCAACACGTTTACCATCGGTATCTACAAACTGGATGATGTTACCACCATGCGTTCCAACAGCACCGTAATCCCCTTTAATAAACGTTGACCATTCCCAAGCTTGAGAACCCAAGAATATAAGACCTCCAATAACCGTTAAAAACATGTAAAGTGTTACTTTGGCCTTATTCATTTTATGACCCGCATCAACGGCCAAAACCATTGTTACCGAGGACATGATTAAGATAAACGTCATGAACGCTACATAAATCATTGGTAATTCTTGACCATGCAAGAATGGAACGTGGGTAAAAACGTCATCGGCAATTGGCCATGATTGACTAAATTTAAATCTGGAAAATCCGTAGGCTGCTAAAAATCCTGAAAACGTCAAGGCATCTGATACGATAAAGAACCACATCATCATTTTACCATAACTTGCTTTTAGTGGATCGTTTCCGCCACCCCAGGTTTTACCTTCTGTTCCAGTTTTTACAACTGTAGTACTCATATGTCTGGTTTAGTTAATAAAAGTTGCACAAAAATAATCAATTTATCTTTTTAAAGAAACATCCACTCTAAAATTTTGGACTCATTATGAAGATAATAAATAATACGGGTTTTTGGTCACGCTATTACTGGCGTAATTTAACCTACGAAATATAGGAATAAAAATAGATAGACCCAAAGTAAATCTACAAAATGCCAGTATGTTGCGATCAATTCAATACCCAACATTTGGTTGGAAGTATACTTCTGTTTAAAATGATTATAAATTACGACCAACAGGCAGATTAACCCTACAGCTACGTGTAAAATATGCACCACAGCTATCAAATAAATATAACTCATGGTAATATTACTGGTTGGCCCTGTAAAATTATAGCCTAATTCTATAATTTGCTGGAAGCCTACAAATTGATTATAAATAAAAACGATGCCTAAAACAAATGTGGTTAACAACCAAACAGTTGTCATTTGCTGATTGCTTTGAGACATACTGCGTTTGGCCATCCAAATTGTAATACTACTAATTACAATAACAATAGTACTGATTAAAAACGCTTGAGGCAGTTGAAAATCTGATGCCCAATCGGGCCTTGTACTACTTACAACAAATGCACTAGTCCAACCGGCGAATGACATAATTAATGATAATATACCAAACCAAAGCATCATTTTTTTTGCTCTGCCTTTCTTCTCTTCTAAAGTTCCTTGGGTTAAATCCATGGTTATCTAATAAATTTGTCTACAACGTAGACTATTTGTAATAAGGTTATGTACAACACACTTGATAACATAAGTTCCTTAGCTGCTTGTACACTCATTTTTTTATAAAGTTGAATAGCATAATACAACATGCCTAATCCTAATATGAAAACAATTACAGCTGCCACTACAGACAATTGTAATTTTCCTGTAAAGCCAAATACCGGGACAATGGACACCAACAAGGTCCACACCGTGTACATAATGGTTTGTTTGGCTGTACCTTTATCCTGATTTCCAGTTGGGAGCATGAAAAACCCCCCTTTTTTATAATCGTCAAATAAAAACCACCCAATAGCCCAAAAATGTGGGAACTGCCAAAAAAACTGCACGGCGAATAAGGTCCCTGGTTCAATACCAAAGTCGTTTGTTGCAGCTACCCAACCCAACATAAATGGAATAGCTCCAGGAATAGCTCCAACAAAAACAGATAAAGGCGTTTTTGTTTTTAAAGGTGTGTAAACACAGGTATATAAAAAGATGGAGATGGCTCCAAACATGGCTGTTTGCTGATTGATTGAATACAATATGCCAATTCCTAAAACAGTAAAAAGACAAGCAATTGTAAACGCAACATTTACAGACATACGTCCAGCCGCAACAGGTCTGTTTTTTGTACGATCCATTAAGGCGTCCAAATCTTTTTCAATAATTTGATTGAATGCGTTGGAAGCACCTACCATAAAGTAACCACCTAAAGCTAACAGAAAAAGTGTTGTAAAGTCGACTGTTTCGGCACCTAAAAGATAACCTGCAATTGAAGAAAATACGACGCTTAATGATAAGCGCATTTTCGTGATTTCTTTAAAATCAGAAAGTATAGAATGTTTAACCGGTAAAGTGGCTTGCTTACTCAAAGTAATGGGTTGCTTTTTACGCGTTTATTGCGAGTGCAAAGATACCTTGAAAAGTTAATTCTACAAATCAAAATACCAATTAAATAAATCCGTTCGAATTCCGATATTAAACCAAGCCGTATTACTTTTAAAAGTTGTTGCATTTGCGGTATCTGGATTAAAGTTCCTGAAAGTAACATCTGCAAACAACTTTAAATTTGTTGCTGGATTTATTAAATAACCCGCTTGCAAATTAGCAAACATAGTCGTTGACTTGTTTCCTTGTCCTACGGTAACACCATTATCATAAGGTCTTTCGTTATAGTCGCGGTAAATATCACCTCCATAACTAAAGTTATCTACACCATTATTAAAGTCCATACCACGCTCACCCATTACCAGTTTAGCATTTCCAAACCAACGTTTATAATGGTAACGGCCAATTAATACCAATTCGCTAAAATTAGCGCCCCAAAGGTGCGCCATACTTTGATTGTTATGTCCATAGTTTAACACAACCGTATTATGAGAATACGTATAAGGACGCACACGATTATATTCTGCCTGTAACATTAGGTTTTTTACTTTAAAGGCTTCATAATATTTTATTCCTAATTGATAGCCGTATTTATTCTTCCAGCTTTTATTTCCACCAGTCATATCGGATAAGGAAAATTCATCTAAAATAAACTGACCATATAGGTTCATATTATCATTAAGCTTGTATTTAGCGGATAATCCCATAACAGCATTTCCAGCATCTTGCCCGGTTTCAAACTCAATGGCACGGTAAAAAATAATAGGGTTTAAATAACTAACATCAAATCCGCGATTATCAGATTTTGCCCAAATAACCGATTCAAAAAAGCCAATATTTAAACGCTTGGTAGCATTCCAACTTAAAAAATGCGTTGCCATATATTTGCTTAAATACGCACCTTCCGGATCAATTACATCTGGTCTTGAATCTTTTAACCACATCCATGTATTGGTGTATTTTATTTTCCAAAACGTGGTATTTAACTTTAAAAACGGATTTGGACTAGCTACATCACTCGTAAATAATGAGCGATAACCATCACCAATGAAGTTTTTACCTTGACCGAATTGAACATTAAAAAAATTCACAGGTGTAAAAGACACATATGCTTCGGCCACGGGATAATCATAAGAGTCTTTTTTAAAACGTTTTGCTATACCTCGTCCAGGGATAATAGCAACTTCATCTGCTGCCTTAATAGATTCGGCATACTGATTATAATATTCTGCAAAACGCCCTTGACTTTCAAAGACAGACGCATAAAAACTAAACTTTTTTCCTAAACCTCCTTGAATGTTTACACCTCGTGTATTATTATAGGTTGAACTGAAATCGGCTTCGGTATCTTTTCCAACTTGAAAATCGAAAATAGGATCTACAGCAAACCAATAGTCCTTTCCTTCCACACGAACTAGACGTTCATTCCAAAGTTTTCGTCCCGCAAATGAGGATTTGGTTTTCGCCAAAGCGTCCTTTTCTGCTTCAAAATCGTAATATTTTGAAACATCTTCATACATATAAGGTTTAGAACTTGTATGACTGTTTGTTCCTACTAAATTAATATTTCTTCCAAAACGCGAATAATATTCATGCGTAAAGGGAATGTTTAATTGACTGGTATATTCCTTATTAGAAAACGGTTTTAAATTAGCGTTTACACTATCATATTCCTGTTTAGCACCACGTTCTAATTCGGCCATTTCTTCATCTTTTGACAAATCTTTGGTAACAACAGTTTGTTGCACCAATGGAATTTTTAAAGCGAAAGAATACTGTTTGAAAGTTGGATTGCCATTGTAGGTTGCTGGTTTAATTTTTGGAAACGCATCAAAAACACGTTTGGCTTCATCCTTCAGTTCCGCATAAATCGCATCTACATAAATAACTCTGAAAGTTCCTTCTTTATCAACTTCGAATAAAATAACCACATCACCCCGATAGTTTTCTTCCGAAACTACATCAGGAACTTTAAAGTTGTTAAATACATTATTAAAAACTTGATTATCAAAACAGGTTTGAAGCGTATGGATATCTTCCGATTCACAATCTGGAAAAACGGGTGGTTTTTCGTAAAATTTATTTGTTTGTGCAAAAATGCTACATTGAAGTAAAAGAAGCAGAATAATACAGGAGTTCTTTATGTTCATTAAGTATGGATTTATGAGTGTTGAAAGATACTATTTTTTTAATAATACGCCTATAAAAAAGCCGTTATCATAGCTTCTATAATAACGGCATTCCTATACATAAATTATGGCAATTAGTATTCTACTTTAAATGCAATGGGCAGGGTATAAAGCACATCTACACTTTTATTACCATGTTGTGCTGGTTTCATTTTAGGGAGTTTATTTACAACACGCTGCGCTTCTTCTTCCAAATTTACATGTGGTGCTCGTGTTTTTAAGATTTCAATATCACCATTTTTAGTGATTTTAAAATTGACATATATTTTCTGCACGCCTTGTAAACCAATTGCTTGCCCTTTTTCTGTATTAAATTGGTCTTTTACAAAGCTCTTTACTTTCGCATTTAAGCATGCACGACGTTGTTCATTGTTAGTTGCTGACTCACAACCGGGAAAAACTGGCACTTTTTCTACCAACATTATATTGATGGGATCTTCGGGTAAATCAACGAGATGAATATCACTAGAAGTCAAATCTGGTGATGCATTGGAGGTGTCCGAACTTAAAAAGGTTTCTGTAGTTTCTGTTGTTGGATCCGTATTTTTTATTACATCTATAACGGGCGAATCGGTTGGTGCTCTCTTATTTTCAACAAGGGGTTCGTCCACAGGTTCTTTGTAAACCTGATAACTATTCATGGAAAATTCAGTGGGTGGTTCATTTACAACCCCCATTTCTGGAAGCGTTCGGTCCACCGTTTGAAAACTCATTTCCAACAAGCCATACGCAACCAGCAGACAGAGAATTACACCCACCTGAAAGTAAATGGTTGCGTTTTTTTGTAAATTTACATCATGCTTATGATGTTTTTTTACGGAAGGAACACTTTGCAGAGTGTTGACTTTCTTTTTGTTTAAAAAGTTCATAATACTACAGTTTAGATGCCTGCCTAATGGCAAGCAAGTTAATATTATGTTAAAAAAGCAATAAGCATACCAAAAAAGAAATCCCGTTACTAAAATAGTAACGGGATTTTAATTTTATATAAAAAAGCTGTTTTGCTTAATCTTGAACTTGGAACTTTATTGGTAAATAGTAAGGTACTCTTACCGCTTTTCCACGTTGTTTTCCTGGCTTCATTTTAGGTAACAAACCAATTACACGCATAGCTTCTTTTTCTAAACTTGGGTGCGGTGCTCTTGCTTTTACATCTACAATATCACCATTTTTATCAATTTTAAAGAAAACGCGAATTTGTTGAATTCCGGATAATCCCAATTCTTGCGCTAAATCTGTGTTGAATTTTTTCGCGATGAAATCATTCATCTTTTTATTCATACAGGCTTTTTTAGCTTCATTGTTTCCACTTTCACAACCTGGGAAAACAGGCACATTTTCAATAACTGCAAACGGAACTTCCTCTATTTCCTCTACCTCTTCTACTTCAACCTCTTCAATTTCAACAATTTCTTCTTCTTGACTTGTTTCCGTTGATTCGATTACGGTTTCTTCAACCTCTTCATCATCTTCCACAATCTCAATCACTTCTGGCGCTGCAGGTGGTGGCGGTGGTGGTGGTGGCGTAGCAATGGTTTCAGTAATTGGAACTTCTTCTTCCAACTCTTCTCCCATATCTAAAGTACCGATATCTATCAATTCTTTATCATAGGTTTTATAGTTAATAGCATAGTTTGTTAAAAACAACATTAATGCTAAACCAATGGCAAAGAACAGTGAGCTGTTTCTACCAACGTTTGCTTTCGGATTTTTTTTAGGTTCCATAGTTATCTATTTATTACTGCTTGCTAAAATAACCAATAAATTGGTAATTAAACAAACGATTAATATTATTTAACGTCACTTTTTTTGTAGAAGAGCACTATAGAAGCCGCAATAACGACACCTCCCATATTTGCTGTAACATCATACCAATCAAAAGTACGCGTGTTTGTTAATTCTTTTTGTAACACTTCAATAATTGTACCAAATGCAATACTAGCAGAGGTTACAATGAGTAAAGCTTTAATTTTTGTAAAATTGAAATGGACGGTAAGGGTATAAAACCAAACCAGAGTTAATAGTGCATACGCTCCGAAATGGAAAATCTTATCACTAAATGATGGCACTAAATCCTCAATCTTATCAAAATCTAATGTCAATAAACTTAACGCCAATAGCGAAACGGTATAGCCAATAGAAATTAATAAGACGTACTTTTTAAGCACCAATAAGTTCTTTATATTCATCTGCAGTCATAAGTCCGTCTACATCTGATACGTTAGAACATTTAACTTTAATCATCCAGCCTGCGCCATAAGGATCTGAATTTACCGTTTCTGGAGCATCCTCTAAAGCTTCATTAAACTCAATGATTTCACCAGCTACTGGTAAGAATAAATCAGATACTGTTTTTACAGCTTCCACAGAACCAAAAATCTCATCTGCGTCTAATGTATCGTCTACAGTTTCCACTTCAACATAAACAATATCACCTAATTCGCTTTGTGCAAAATCTGTAATACCTATGGTTACAACATCTCCTTCTAACTTAACCCACTCGTGGTCTTTTGTATATTTTAATTCGGCTGGAATATTCATAATTATTATATTTTTTTACAAATGTATTTATTCGCTTTATATTTTCAAACTAATACGCATTAATTACCAAATGTATATCTTAAAGTAATTCCTGAACGAATAGTAGTCTGTGGGAATGCAGTTGAAATTGCGTATTCGGAAAAAGCATAATCAAAGTAAAAAATTCCAGTTAGATTTTTACTAAACGCATAATCTGTTGAAAATTTTAATGACCAGATGGTCTGACCAGATGTAATTTGGTTATTATCCAAATCTAAATACCTAATAATAGTTTTGTTATCACGTACGGAAACATCTGCTTTCATATTCAAATCGCTAACAATACGTTTTTTCGGTCCTGCTAGTTTTGTTTTAATTCGAACATCTTTAATGCGGTAACCCAATCCTACAATATATTCATTTCCTTGAATTTCTGTCATTAAATTATTATCGAAACTCAATGAAAGAAGTCGGTCTTTTTTCATTTCAAGCAAAATTTTAATTGAGCTTTTCATTTCCATATCAATACGGAATAGCGGGCTAAACATTTCGCTTAAGTTAATATTACTGTATAGTTTTTCGTTCTTGAAATTTCCACTCTGATCCACCGCTGTTGGGTTATCAGCATCGTAATCTAAATTGGAACGGAATTGGTTAATAGTATAATTAGAACGGTAACCATGAACAATAGAAAAACGTTTAAATTTATCTTTAAACCATTTTAAATTCATTAATCCTGTGTACTTAATATCCCAGTTTGGAATTGGCACATCCCTGAAAGCACTCAATGAAACTTTTTCAGCTTTCTGACCGGAATAAGCTGATAAGAAGGATGGTAACAAGACAGCCTGACTGTTTTTACCAAATCCTACCGGATAGCCTTCTGCATCTACTGCATAGCCAGAATTACCGTAAAATTCTTGGGCTAATCTGTTAGCTACTTTTAATCGGTTGGACCTGAACTCATTGAATGTTTGCGATTGGGTTTCATCACTTGCAGTGAATGCTGTTTTTATTAATACAGTAGAAATATTAAAGTTTCCAAAGGCATTTGGCGTTAAGGATTCATACTCTAATTCACTCCCTAAATCATTCACACGGTAATTTTCAGTATAGTTTTCCGAGTACATTCTGTTACCCACAATATCAATTTTCAGGTCATTGAAAGGTTCAATATTTGCAGAAAAATCCAATTGACGTGTTTTATTTACACGATACTGATCATTAAAATCAGGATATAAGGTTAACCAACCACGTCTTGCTGCCATATTTCTAACATCATTTTGACTACCAAATGTAAAGCCAGCTGTTGGTTTTAAAGTACCAATAAATCCTGGAGTTTGTAAATATCCTGGTAAATATGTACCACTAGTTTCGGCATAATTAAACTGAATACGTTTAACTGCTGTAACAATGCCAATTCCTGTATTTAAAAGCTTGGTTCCCGTATTGTTTTTAGATACTTTTTTAGCATCTGCTACTGGGCCATCTTTTGCTAGACTCTCTTGGCCTGGAGGTGTTGGCGTTCTTTTTACATCACGACTGTTAGCGGCCGTTTTACGAATGGTTTTCTTTTTCAACCCAACATAATTATACAATTTGTTCATATTGAACGTTGTGTTTAGATTGTGCTGATTGGCATTGGAAATGGTATTTCCTAAATCGTAGGTTATACCGTCCACTTCCAAATCGCCAAATAAATCTGATCCTTTTTGCCATTGGAATTCGCCACTATAGGAATAGGTGGCATCAATAAACGCAAAGGTTGGGATTTTGTTTATTGGTATTTCATAATTAACACCTAATTGTTGATACTGTGTGTTTGGATCCCCCACATCAAAGAAACCATCCCAAACATCTAAACTTGGATCTTGTTCTCCATTACGAATATTGTTTTTGAAATAATTCCGAACAATATTCACGTTAGACGCCGTGAAATTCATAGTTAAGGACTTGGTTAAATTGTAGTTTACGGTGTAACCAAAATCAAAAGTATAATTACGTCTGTACAATTCTTGAAGACCAATATTTCCACCTCCTAAATCTATCTCTCTAAACTTCTGTTTGTTAAACTGCCTATTAATATTAGAATTTACCGTAAAACTTGCAGGTACAGGATTAATATTAAAGTCTTTTAAGATTTTCCAATATTTACCCATAAATAAGGAATCATTCTTTTTGAAAGGCTCTATACTTAATGGCGCAAAATTATAGGCGTAATTAACACCTGTTCTTACATTTTTATCAACCGCACTTTCAATTTCAAAATCGCGATGTTCTACTTTATTGAAGGAGTAATTAACGGTAAAGTTTTCCACATCATAAAAACGAGGTGCAGATTCCCCGGTTCTAATTTTACGAACTCCGATGAAATTAATACTCTTTCGTTTGGTGAAATTTTCGTTGACATTTAAAATAGAATCTTGATCTACATTATTATCCAGTTGCGTTTGCAATTCTATATCCCGATAAAATTCATCATACTTAGGAGTAATGCGTTCTTCACCAACACCATAATTAAATGGTATTTGAATACCCCATTTTTCAGGCAGTAACTGACCAACATTAACATTGGTTACTATATCATACTGCTGAACATCTTCACGACTCCGTTCTTGAGGGCCTTGTTCTATACTTCCAAACCCTGATGTACTTTTACGTCCAGTTGCACTAACACTAGCAAAATCTGCTATATTAGAATCCATACTTAAAACGGCTGCCCAACCACCTTCGCTATCCATATCTGATAAACGCAATTCGTTAAGCCAAACAACGGCACATTTGTTAAGTGCAGATCTGTTTTTAACACCAACCATTAAAGTTCGGATATCGCCAAAATTTGGATTACCAACAATAGCGATACGGTGATAATTATCGGCATCGCCAATTCCAACAGGCAATGGATCGTACTGATTGACAGCTGCGGCACTTAATTGTTCTCCAATAACCTCATAATAGGTTGGATTTAGACTGCTAATATTTCCAGCTGCTATGGATTTTGATTTTATATCTTGAAGTAATTCTAATGGTAAATTTATTTGATTGGCTTCTGGCCAAAGGGCTTCTCTTGAAAAGCCTTGTGAGACTTTAAGAGGTACCATGATTTCATAATAGTTTTGAGTTAAATCATTACCCATTCTAATAAAACCAAATAAATCATCATCATTTAATCCTGGCTGATCACCTTCCTCTGCGTGCATGTACATACGTAACCGTTTGTACTGACGCATATCCACATTTATATTTTTAAATACAGCACGTCCATCTTCAGATTCCAACCCACAAACATCTAATAATAAAGATTGTTCATTCTGTCTAACTACTGTATTATTATTAAAAAGCTCTTCTGGATCTACACCTGGAGGCGACTGGTAACTACCATCATTTTTTAACGTACTAACAACTCCTACTGAAAATTCGGTGTTATCTAAAGAGGGATCACCTTCATCGGTATCTAATGTTTGTGAATAACGACGCCATTCGCTACGCACTAAATCTAATGTTCCAAAACGCAATACTGTTTTCTCGGTAAATTCTTTTAAAAACATTCTAGCAAAACGAATGGAACGTAAATCGGAAATTCCTCCTATTGCTGTTCTATCAATATCATCAACCGGGATTCTAAATTGATACCACTTTGGCACCACCGTTTGTCCGTTTGGTAGACTTCTAATTTGATTTTCTTTAATATCAACAATGTATGGATTGTTAATATTTAAATCGCCTGGCTTAATATCCAATTCATACTCATAATAACTATCTATGGTATTCATGGTATTATCTCGGTTTACATCTTCAACATCTGGTTGGGTTGTAGAACCACGATTGGTATCGGAAAACGTGTCTGGTGAGTTACCATCTACACCATTATAATTTTTATAGCGTTGAAAAATATCACCATCTACGTTTAAAAAGTAGGAATAATTGTCATTTGCTGGATCCGGTAAGGCCGAATAATCTGTAAAAACTGCGCGTTCATCATCATCACTCAAACCATCATAACCAACATCTTGATTAGTACGTTCGTCTCCAGTTGTATCAAAGGCATAAATTAAGGACTGATTTTGCGGATAAACCGTATTCCAAGAAGGCGATTGCGGTAAAACGCCAATAACGTTCCCGTCAATTGGTAAGCCATTTTCATATAATTTACGACCGTCTTTAACAACGTCTTCAGAGATATTACCTAAATTAAATACCAGTTTACCTCCTGGATTAGTCGTATTTTCTTGAAATGGATCTTGTAACCAAAATTCAATATACTCAACGTTTGCTTGTTCAAAATCTGTAGAGGTTAATCCTCTTGTAATCCCTGCCCAACTGTCTTGCGGATTGGTTAAAGTGCCATTTGGAATATCAACATTGTTTGTCTGGAAATTATAAGGACCACGTTCTGTTGGATAGTATGCTAAATCCAAAGTATAAAGAACGGTTGTTTGACCTTGCGCGATATCTTGGGCTGGAAACAATTCATTTATAAATACGCGACTGGTAAATAAATCAGAAATATCATCATCTGTAATCCCATCTGGACTTCTGTTGCTATAGAAAATAGGATCAATAGTATACCAGTTTAGCATGGCACGATCAAAACCTTGAGCAATACCGTTTTGGTCATCGTTGTTACCGTTTATACCACGAGGTCTACTAGATAGAAACCACGATTGTGGTGATTTTAAATCGATGTTATTTTGCGATCCTTCAAAATCATCCACGTACGAAGTGGCTTCACCTTGAAAATCAGTGCCTTTTGGAGAACCTGGTGCTAAATAAGCAAACTCACCACGAACCGATACGTTGGACATAACATCTGTATCAATATTTGGAAGCTTATTTACTAAACGGGTTAAAAATGGCACTTCAGTAGAGTAGTTTCCATTAAATCCGAAAATATGATTATTAATAGGCTCTTGACTGTAATTTGCCTTTTGCGTAATAGGTCGTTCGTTTAAGTGCAACCAGGTACCACCAATAACAAAGTTTTCATTAAACTTATGTTCCACATTTACACCCGTAAAACGTTTTGTTTGCTGGCCAAAAACCGCATTGTTTTCCGTTGAAACTTGAATAGGTGTATTGGACGCTTTTAAGGCTTCATCTAAAATTTGAACCGTTCCTGCACCATAGTTTACGGTATAATCTACACCTTCCACTAACGTTCTACCACCTGCCGTAACGGTAACCGAACCACGAGGCACATTAAATGCTCCAATTGGAATGCCATCACCACCCTCAGATTTGTAACGTCCTTTTAATAAAAACTTGTTCTTATCAGCTTCTTCTAAAGCTGCTGCCTTGGTTTGCTTATATAATACATCATAAACATATTTTGCCTGGTTAGCATTATAGGTTAAATCATTGTTATAATCTTCTGCATTGGATAATGATAAGGTGTTAAATAAATATTCACCAAATGGTTCTACTTTTGTAAAAACAATTTTACCATTTTGTGGTAAAACAGTAATTCCCGGTACAAAATCGAAAAATCCGTCACCATTAGTTTGCGGATCATTATTAAAGTTTAAGCGGTCTAAATTAAATAATCGTAATAACGTGGTTTCCTGAATAGGATTCCCTTCAAAATCTGGAAATGGTGTTCCAGCAACAGGGGAAATAAAATTTAATGGTGAAGCCTCACTATAAAAAATATTCAATTTAAAATCCTCTTGACTCAATTGATACGCGCCTGTATCATAAATATTTTTCATCATTAAGTCCCAAATAGGCTGTTGCACATTTGTAATTGGACTTTTTAATAATTTTAAAACTAACGTACTATTTGTAACCGTTGTAATAGGCCCAGAATTATCAATTCCGGTTGGATCTACACCTCCATTGGCAAATTCACCAACTTGATATACTTGTCCGCCAACGGTATATTGGAAGGCTACAGCTACAACTTCGTCATTATTTAAGCGTTGATTTAAGGAAATATAACCTAATTGCGTATCAACAGTATATTCTTGACCTTCCGTTAACTTTCTGGCATTTTCTAATTTCGCATAATCAGAACCTTCATTAACAACACTTGAAAGACTTCCAAAACCCTGTTGAGCGGTTGCAATGTCACGAATATTATCATTTAAAACAGACCCAGAACCAATGGCTGTAGGATCATAATCGTTATTTCCGTTATCAGGAAATGCATTAGGTCCTGCATTTAAAAATCCGGGAGGAATAGGGTTTAATAAAACATCATTAGCGGCTGGATTTGGATTTGATTCCCCTAAATCCTGAAGTGCGACAATATTTCGAACATTTTCCGTTCGATTGGTTCTATTGGTAACCCAAACTTCAATACGGGTAATTTGAACATTGGTATTAATAAACGGATAATTAGCTAAAGCGTCATCGTATTTATCTCTAAAGTAGTGCGCTAAAAAGAAGTGACGGTTTTCATCATAATCGCGCGCAAAGAAATCAAATTCTTCTAGCGTTCCACCTCCTTGAGCAACTACGGTTCGCCTGTCTGAACGTTGTTCAGAGAACACTCCAGTAATGGTTGTTCTTCCAAATTGTAATTGTGTTTTAACACCAAATAAACTTTGTGCTCCTGTAATTAAGGAACTATTTAGTGGCATACTAACATTACCAACTTCTATTTTCTGAATAATATCATCCTCAGTTGGTGTGTATTCTAATTTGATTAAATTTTGAAAATCGAAGGTGGATTCGGTATCATAATTAGCTGTTACTTGCAACCTTGTTCCTACTTTACCGAGTAAACTTAAGCTGATACGCTGATCAAAATCAAATGTGAAACTACTTCTATTTCTGGGTGAAAAGGCTGGATTATCTTGTTTGGTAAATAAAACACCTAAATCCATTTCTACCGAACCCTGTGGAATAACCTCAATAGTATTACTTCCAAAAATAGTTTCGAAAAAACCGGAATTGATATAAAATTCAGGTAATAAATTTTTCTGTTCTTCCTCGCTACCTTCTTTGACACCATCAAAAGCATCAATTTTTTGTTTGTAATACGATTTTAAACTTTGCCTTACTATTAAATCCTGATACTCTTCTGGTGTTAAAATTATGGGATAGTTAATATTGAATTCGCCTACTGTTTCTGTATAAATATAACGATCCGTTATGGGATCATATTTATATTTAGATTCAATACTCGACGGATTTGGCATTTGCATATTGCCAAAATTAAACCCGGTTTGTGTTGAATCTTGTTCTACAGGTTCTGTTTGCGACCAGGCTAATACGGAACACAAAAGCGCACTGGCAACAAGTACGTAATTTTTTAAGGATTTATATAAATTAGGGTTGGTTGTATTCAAAATCTATTATAAATTTTTTAGCGCTTGCTTAATAATGGTTTCGACATTTGCTTGTGGCTCTTGACTTAAAAACTTGTCTATAACGCGTTCGGACTGTTTCTTGGTAAAACCCAAAACTTCTAAAGCAGATAACGCTTCATCTTTATTTGTATTGCTTTGTGCTGTTGAATTTTCATCAATATCATAGACTTTCAAAATTTTATCTTTCAAATCTAAAATAACACGTTGAGCCGTCTTGGCTCCAATACCTTTTATAGATTGTATTAATGCTACATCACCAACTGCAATTCCTTCGCGAACTTGCACAGGTGTTAAAGAAGACAACATAGTACGCGCGGTACTGGCACCAATACCACTAACTGATAAAAGCATGCGGAATATTTCACGTTCAGCGAGTGATGAAAAGCCAAACAAGGTATGCGAATCCTCCTTAACTTGAAGATGCGTATACAGCTTAAGATTTTCACCCTCTGGTATTTGCGAAAAAGTATGCAGTGATATATTTAAATGATAGCCAACACCATTGCAGTCTATTACAACGTCTGTTGGCCTTTTTTCAACAAGTCTTCCTTGAATATGTGTAATCATTAATTAACATTCTATTAACTCTCAAATGTAATAAAATTATTTTCAAAACAAAGGTGTTTACTAACCGAATCACCCATTTTGTGCTTCTGCTAATTTTTCTTTTTGCTGTGCATCAATAACGGCAATGGCTGTCATGTTCACAATTTCGTCTACACTAGCATCTAATTGTAGAATATGAACGGGTTTACGCATACCCATCATTATTGGCCCAATGGAGTCTGCTTGGTTCAATTCTTTCAATAGCTTATAGGTAATATTTCCAGATTCTAAATTTGGAAAAATAAGGGTATTTACTTTTTTCCCTGCTAGTTTTGAAAATGGGAAGGTGTCTTGAAGCATTTCACTATTTAATGCGAAATCGGCTTGCAATTCACCATCTACCAATAAATTAGGATGTCTTTTGTGTAAATATGCTACGGCTTCACCAACTTTGGTTGCCGTTTGATTTTTTGATGAACCAAAATTTGAATATGAAATCATGGCCATTACAGGTTCCATACCAAACATTTTAACGACACCTGCTGTCATTTGGGCTATTTTAGTTAAATCGCTAGCCGATGGATTGATGTTAATAGCCGTATCACTTAAGAATAGCGGTCCTCGTTGTGTCATCATTACATTTGTTGTTGCCACTCGTGTAGAACCTGGTGCCAAACCAATTAATTCTAACATAGGTTTTACAACGGACGGATAACTTCTTGAAAATCCAGAAATTAACGCATCAGCATCACCTTCATTGACCATCATAGCCGCAAAATAGTTACGCTCACGCATCATTTTCTCGGCTGAATACAACGTAACACCCTTACGTTTGCGTTGTTGCCAATATACTTTTGCATAGGCTTTTAAGCGCTCCTCTTCTTCATCAGATTTCGGATCGATAATAGGCACATCGGCATCGAATTCAATTTCTTCTTTTAGTTTTTCAATTACGGAACGTCTTCCTAATAAAATAGGCATGGCAATTCCTTCGTCATGTGCTATTTGAGCCGCTTTCAAAACATCTAAATGATCGGCTTCCGCATACACCACACGTTTCGGGTTTAATTTAGCGCGATTTAAAAGTAATCGTACAATTTTATTATCCGAACCAGAACGTTCTAAAAGGTCATTTTCGTATTTATCCCAATCGGTAATTGGGTTTTTAGCCACACCACTTTCTATAGCTGCTTTGGCTACTGCTGGTGGTACTTGAGAAATTAATCGTGGATCAAAAGGTTTTGGAATAATATAATCGCGGCCAAATGTTAGTCGTGTTTCACCATAAGCAATATTCACCTGCTCTGGAACAGGTTCTTTAGCTAAATTGGCCAATGCTATAACAGCCGCCATTTTCATTTCTTCGTTGATTTTAGTAGCCCGAACATCTAACGCGCCTCTAAAAATAAATGGAAATCCAAGCACATTGTTCACCTGATTAGGATGATCACTTCTACCAGTTGCCATGATAATATCTTTACGCGTAGCAATGGCTATATCGTATTGTATTTCTGGATCTGGATTTGCCATGGCAAAAACAATAGGATTGTCTGCCATAGATAACAGCATATCTGGTGAAACAATATCTGAAGTAGAAAGTCCGATAAATACATCGGCATTGTTCATAGCTTCTTCAATCGTGTCTATTTTTCTATGGGTTGCAAACTCTGCTTTTTCAGGTGTTAAGGTTTCACGATCTTTGCGAATAACACCTTTACTATCCAGCATAACCATGTTTTCACGTGATGCTCCAAATGCTTGGTATAATCGTGAGCAAGAAATAGCAGCTGCACCAGCGCCACTAATAACTATCTGAACATCTTTTATGTTTTTTTCAGCAAGTTCTAGAGCATTCAATAAAGCGGCAGCTGAAATAATTGCCGTTCCATGTTGATCGTCATGCATGACTGGAATGTCCAATTCGGCTTTTAGTCTGCGTTCTATTTCAAAGGCTTCAGGCGCTTTAATATCTTCTAAATTGATACCACCAAAAGTGGGTGCAATCATTTTCACGGTTTGAATGAATGTTTCAACATCTTCGGTATCCACTTCAATATCAAACACATCAATATCGGCAAATATCTTAAAGAGGAGACCTTTACCTTCCATTACGGGCTTGGACGCTTCCGGACCAATATTTCCAAGTCCTAAAACGGCTGTTCCATTGGAAATTACCGCTACCAAATTTCCTTTGGTGGTATATTTATAAACGTTATCTATATCTTTGGCTATTTCCAAACAAGGCTCTGCAACTCCCGGTGAATAGGCTAATGATAAATCCCGCTGACTGGCGTATTTTTTTGTTGGTACGACTTTTATTTTACCAGGTGTTGGTTTGGCATGATATACTAAGGCTTCTCTTCTTCTGCTTTGCTTACTCATATATAAATATTTTATCGGACTTACAAAGGTACAAGTTTAGGAATAAAAGAAGTATAAAAAAGATGGAGACTTTAATGGCGTTCTAATCCTTTAAAAAATCAATATTTCGGGTAAGTCCTGAAAATTTGGTTCGCTTTACAGCCGATTTTTGAAATACTTTACGGAACGTGTCCTCGGTAATTTCTTCCCAATCTTTTTTGGTCATATCCAATAATTCAGGGTGTGGATTGAAAAGCGGCTCGCTATGTGCTTTTGAAAACCGATTCCATGGACAAACGTCTTGGCAAATATCGCAACCAAACATCCAGTCGTTAAACTGACCTTTAAATTCGGTTGGAATATTTTCTTTTAACTCAATGGTAAAATAGGAAATACATTTACTGCCATCTACCACATAGGGTTCCGTAATGGCTTGTGTTGGGCACGCATCAATACATTTGGTACAGGTACCACAATGATCCGTGGTAACGGTATCATATTCCAATTCTAAATCGATAATAAGTTCAGCTATAAAATAAAAAGAACCCACTTGCTGCGTTAATAAATTGGAGTGTTTCCCAATCCATCCCAAACCGGATTTTGCGGCCCAAGCTTTATCTAAAACTGGCGCCGAATCTACAAAAGCTCTTCCGTTTATGTCACCTATTTCATCTTGAATGAAATGCGTTAATTCTTTTAATTTCGATTTAATAACGTGATGGTAATCATTACCATATGCGTATTTAGAGATTTTGTAAGTCTCTTCTGATTGGGTTTCAGAAGGATAATAATTCAGCAATAGTGAAATAACAGATTTAGAACCTTCCACAAGTTTGGTTGGATCGAGGCGTTTATCAAAATGATTTTCCATGTAGGACATGTTGCCATTCATGTTTTTGTTCAGCCAAGTTTCCAAACGTGGAGCTTCTGTTTCCAAAAAACCAGCTTGACTGATGCCACAAGACAAAAACCCGAGGCGTTTGGCTTCCGTTTTTATAATCTGACTGTATTTGGATGTATTGGTCACTTACTGGTTTTAGCTTTATGATTAGTTAGCTTTATGCTTAAAAATTTATATTTTAGTTATGAACGTCTTTCAAATGTAAGCAAAGCGTTTTTAGGTTTTAGCGTGATTAATGGTGTAATATCAATCGTATCAAATTGCGGATAAATTTTATACATAGCTGTTAATTCTGAAATGGCAATAATCATTTCAAACATAGCAAAATTGTTTCCAATACATTTTCGTGGTCCTGCTCCAAAAGGGAAATATTGCGATGAGAATTTCCTGCTCCCCTCACTAAAACGTTCGGGATTAAAATGGTTTGGTTGTTCCCATAAATCGGGATGACGATGCATTTCATAAACCGAAAACAACAAATTAGATCCTGCTTCAAAGTCCAATTCATTAAAACTATCTGCTTCTATATTTACGCGATCTATAAAATAAACCGGTGGATACAAACGCATGGCTTCTTCAACAACTTGCTGACAGATTTTAGATTGTGTAACCAAATTCATTAAGTCGCTGCTTTGTTCTTGTATTTCTACCCGTTCGTTATAAATTTGTTCTTGCCATTCTGGATGTAATGCGAGCAATTGTGTTGTAAATGTGAGCGCATTGGAGGTGGTTTCATGTCCGGCTGTAAATAAAATTAAAATTTCATCAATCAACTGTTCTTCTTCCATGGAATTGCCATCATCATATTTGGCATCCAAAAGCATATCCAACAAATCGTTTTCTTTTACTTGTGATTCGCGACGTTCGGCAACAATTCGCTTTAATATTTGGCGTGCTTCGTCCGTTAATTTTAGATGCTTTTCAATTTCGCCACTCCATGTAAACCACCAACCTAAATACGGTTGACGTAATTCTTTAACCAGCATTTTTTGAGCAGCTTCCGTAATATATTGCAGGCGATTAATATCTTCTTGATTGGCTGCACTACTGAATAATGATTTTACAACGGTTTGAAATGCTAAATCATTTAAAATGGGGAACACATCCATAACCTGATTCGGTTCAATCTTTCTATATTCCGAAAGAATGGCGTTTTTTATACTATCTAAAAGCAATTGTAATTGCTTCTTATGAAAAGCAGGCTGAATAAGTTTTCGTTGCTTTTTCCAATGTTCACCTTCAGCTGTCAACAATCCTTTGCCAACATATTTGACTAAATCTTCGGTTTGGATTTTAGATTTTTTATAATTCTTTTGATTGGTTTGCAACACATATTCGGCAAAGGCAGCATTGCGAACAAAAACAACGCTATTTGAAAAGCCAATTTTTAATCGGAAAACATCGCCTTGTTCGGTAAAATTCTTATGATGAAAAGGTAGGGGGTTTTTGAGAATCTCCAGAGAATTACCAATGAATTTACTTAATGGAACCGTCGGTATTTGCTTTTTAGATTTCAAAATTAAGAATTATTAGAATAGTCCGCCTTGAGTAGGCCCTTTTACCCGTCCTAAATGTTTATAGGCTTGTTCCGTAACTTCACGACCACGCGGTGTCCGCATGATGAAGCCTTGTTGAATTAAAAAGGGTTCATATACTTCCTCAATTGTTTCAGCACTTTCACTAACGGCTGTTGCTAATGTTGTAATTCCAACAGGACCACCTTTAAACTTATCAATTATGGTTGTTAAGATTTTATTGTCCATTTCGTCTAAACCATGCGCATCTACATGTAAAGCTTCCAAAGCGAAACGCGCAATATTAATATCAATATTACCATTTCCTTTAATTTGCGCAAAGTCACGAACACGACGCAGTAATGCGTTAGCAATACGCGGTGTTCCACGGCTTCTTCCGGCTATTTCAACAGCAGCTTCCATAGAAATGGGAACGTTTAAAATAGAAGCACTTCTTTGCACGATGGTCGTTAATAATTCCGTGTTATAATACTGTAAACGACTTTGGATTCCAAAACGCGCACGCATTGGCGCTGTTAATAATCCGGAACGTGTTGTAGCACCAATTAAGGTAAAGGGGTTTAGATTTATCTGAACAGTTCTAGCATTTGGTCCAGACTCAATCATAATATCGATTTTATAGTCTTCCATAGCCGAATACAAGTATTCCTCCACAATAGGACTTAACCGATGGATTTCATCAATAAATAGCACATCGCGTTCATCTAGGTTGGTAAGTAGTCCAGCTAAATCGCCTGGTTTATCTAAAACAGGTCCTGATGTAACTTTAATACTCACGCCTAATTCGCTAGCCAAAATATGGGCTAAAGTAGTTTTTCCTAATCCTGGAGGTCCGTGAAATAAGGTATGGTCCAAAGCTTCTTCCCGACCTTTAGCGGCTTGAACAAATATTTGAAGATTTTCCAATACTTGATCTTGACCTGTAAAGTCATCAAATGATAACGGTCTTAACTTTTTCTCGACGTCATTTTCTTCCGGTGAAAAATTTTCGTTTGTAGGATCTAGGTTTTCGTTCATGTTCAGTTCCCATGAAAAGGGGAATCGTATTTATTAATCAAAATTAAAACTTCATAAACAAATATACGAAGTGTACAATACATTTATATCAAAAAACTAAAAAGCCTTTCTAAATTAATAGAAAGGCTTTGATATGATAAATGTTATTATGAGCTCCCTTTTTAAAAGGGAATTGTTTAGTGATGTAACTCTTCTTCACCTTCCAATAACGGAACGTTTTGAGGCACAAAATCGACATCGTGACCTGGCTTACTGTAATCATAAGGCCAACGGTAAACATGTGGAATAGCACCTGGCCAGTTTCCATGAATATGTTTTACTGGAGCAGTCCACTCTAAAGTAGTAGATTTCCATGGATTTTGTTCTGCTTTCTTACCATAAAACATACTAGCAAAGAAATTATATAAATAAACAATCTGTACAATTCCACCAATAATAGCGAAGATTGTAATGACCACATTCACATTTGCTAAATCATCAAATAATGGAAACGCCGAGTTCGTATAATAACGTCTTGGTAAACCTGCCATTCCAATAAAGTGCATTGGGAAGAAAACACCGTAAGCACAAATAGCTGTTATCCAAAAGTGGATATATCCCATTTTTTTGTTCATCATGCGTCCAAACATTTTTGGATACCAATGATAAATACCTGCAAACATACCATACAATGCTGATATACCCATTACCAAGTGGAAATGCGCAATTACGAAGTATGTATCATGAACGTTAATATCTAAAGCACTATCACCTAGAATAATACCTGTTAAACCACCAGATATAAATGTAGAAACAAACCCTATAGAAAACAGCATGGCTGTATTCATTTGAATATTTCCTTTCCAAATTGTGGTTATCCAGTTAAAGGCTTTAACGGCCGAAGGGATAGCAATTAATAGTGTTGTAAATGTAAATACTGATCCTAAGAACGGGTTCATACCAGATACAAACATATGGTGTCCCCAAACAATAGTTGATAGGAATGCAATTGCTAAAATGGAAGCAATCATGGCACGATAACCAAAGATAGGTTTACGTGAGTTGGTTGCCATAATTTCAGAAACTAATCCCATAGCAGGAAGAATTACAATATACACTTCTGGGTGTCCTAGGAACCAAAATAAGTGTTCAAATAACACTGGTGATCCACCTTGATAATGTAACACTTCACCTTGGATAAATATATCTGATAAGAAGAATGATGTTCCAAAACTTCTATCCATTATTAATAATAAAGCCGCTGCAAATAATACAGGGAATGATACGATACCGATGATAGCCGTTACAAAGAACGCCCAAATTGTTAATGGTAAGCGCGTCATGGACATGCCTTTAGTACGTAAATTAATAACTGTAACTACGTAATTTAATGATCCTAATAACGAGGAAGCAATAAAGATAGCCATAGATATTAACCAGATTGTCATACCCATTCCGGAACCACCTTGTGCCATTGGCAATGCGGATAGTGGTGGATATATTGTCCAACCCGCAGCTGCAGGTCCTGCTTCTACAAACAAAGAGCAAACCATTAAGATACTTGATAAGAAAAATAACCAGTAGGAAACCATGTTTAGGAAACCTGACGCCATATCTCGTGCACCAATTTGCAATGGAATTAACAGGTTACTAAAAGTTCCACTTAAACCCGCTGTCAGTACAAAGAATACCATAATAGTACCATGAATAGTTACTAATGCTAAATAAATATCAGCATCCATAACACCACCTGGAGCCCACTTACCTAGTAAAGCTTCAAATAACACATTAGGTTCTTCTGGCCAAGCAATTTGAATACGGAACATGATAGACATTAAAACTCCTATAATTCCCATAAGTGTACCTGTAATAAGGTACTGCTTCGCAATCATTTTATGGTCCTGACTAAAAATGTATTTAGTCATGAACGTTTCCTTATGATGATGTCCGTGATCGTCGTCGTGAGCGTGAGTATCTGCGTGTGTTGACATAATCTTCTATATGCTTTTTTTTAAAACCGTTTTTATTTACTTAATTAAAGAATCTTTAAATTCTTTTTGTTCTGCCATCCAAGCGTCGTATTCTTCTTGGGTTTCTACTACTATTTTCATTTGCATGTTGTAATGTGACTTACCGCAAATTTTGTTACATAATACTAGATAATCAAATTCGTAAGGATCCAAAGGTGCTTCACCTTTAGCTGCTAATTCTTTATTTTTTTCTTCACGAATTTCATTAATGTTGTCCACCTTTTTAATCATTTCTGGTGTTAACCTCATATCAGCTGTTGTAACTGTTGGTGTAAAACCAAATTGCGTAATCATACCTGGAACACAGTTCATTTGCGCTCTAAAGTGTGGCATATAAGCTGAATGCAGAACATCCTGTGAACGCATTTTAATTAATACCGGTCTACCTACAGGTAAATGCAATTCTGAAGTAATAACATCATCTTGAGCATTTGGATCTGATTCATCTACTCCTAAAATGTTTGCTTTATCAATATCAATTAAACGTACATTGGCTTTTCCAAGTGTATTATCGTTTCCTCCATATCGCGCTTTCCAGTTAAACTGTTGTGCATATAGTTCGACAATTAAAGGGTCGTCATCTTCATTAACATTCATAATACTGGTCCAAGTAAATAAACCATAGATAATTAATCCCGCTAAAACAATAACAGGAATAATAGTCCAAATAGCTTCTAATGTATTATTATCCGCATAGTATAATGCTTTTTTACCTTTTTCTCCACGGTACTTATAAGCAAAAAAGTGTAATAAGAATTGTGTGATAGTTTGAACGATAAAGATAACGATCATAGAGATAATCATTAAGTTATCAATTTCAGATCCGTGTTCAGATGCTGAATTAGACATTAATGGTAAATCACCCCATAGAACGAAACAAACGATTGTGATAGCATAAATGAAGATTAGAAAACCTATCATTAAATACGCATTCATTTTATTATCTGTCTCATTTGCTACTTGATTATCCGTTACACCTACTTGTGCCAGATCAAATATTTTTACCATTTGCCAAATAGCAATAGCAATAAAAAGAACTATTATAATTGTTAAAAAAGCTGTCATTGTCTTTTCTCTACTTTAATTAATTTTTAATAATGGAAATGTTCACTTTCTTTCATAAATGGATTTCCTTTTGCTAATAGTGGTGCTTTTGTTAATGACGTAAATACGACTAACATAAACAAACCAGCAAATAACAAAATAGCACTTATTTCAGGAATTCCAATAAACCATCTGTCACCAACTGTTGCTGGCATAATCATTACAAATATATCTAAATAATGACCTGCTAAGATAACAATACCACCCATAACAACAAACCATGGAATACGTTTGTAATCACTATTCATTAAAAGTAATAATGGGAAAATAAAATTCATAGCTACCATTCCTAAAAATGGCAATTGGTAATCTTGGAATCTTGTTACAAAGTATGTTACCTCTTCTGGAATATTTGAATACCAGATTAGCATAAACTGTGAGAACCATAAGTATGTCCAGAAAATACTAATACCAAACATAAACTTGGCTAAATCGTGTAGATGACTATCGTTTACAAACGGTAAGTACCCTCTAGATTTTAAGTAAATAGACATTAAAGCAATAACGGTAATACCACTTACAAACATACTAGCAAAAACATACCATCCAAACAAGGTACTAAACCAGTGTGGGTCCACACTCATTATCCAGTCCCAAGACATTATTGATTCTGTATAAATATAAAATACTAGGAATGCAGCGGCAATACGAAATGATTTTTTAAAATTACGATTATCACCTGGTTCTGCCTGATCCTGAGCGATTGAAAATTTACGCGCAAAATGTCTGTATAAACTCCATCCCGCAATAAATATTAAGCCTCTAATAATAAACCAAGGTAAGTTTAAATAACTTTCTTTTCCTTGAATTAATTTATCTTGAGCTACCACCTCTGGATCCATCCATATAAATAAGTTGTAATGACCAATTGTACCTGATGCTACTGCAACAGCTAATACAATTAAACCACCTGGTAACACATAAGCTGTAAGTCCTTCCATGACTCTATAGAGAACTGGTGACCAACCCGCTTGAGATGCAAACTGAATTGCATAAAAAGCCAAAACACCTAACGCAATCATAAAGAAGAAAAATGCCGCAACATACAATGCAGACCAAGGTCTGTTTGCCATTTGATGTTGTACATGTTCTACATGTTTTTTGTGTTCGTCCACATGACTTTCTGAAGCGTCACCGTGGGCAGCCGTTTCGGTAGTCATATCATGTGTTGTAGCGACTTCGTGTCCAGCCTCTTCTCCGTGTCCTCCACCATGTGCAGCTTCTGCAGCCAACATCGTTTCAACGTCTTCAAAAGATTTATGAGATGTCATAAAACCATAAACAACACCTATTGCTCCAATTATAATCAGGGCAATAGAAAATGTCTTTAATCTATTTGAGAATGTGTACATATCTATATATAATCTTTATCTATCTTATTTTTCTAAATTGGCTTTCAACTCTAATACATAAGCGGTTACTTGCCAACGCTCTTCCTCATTCAATTGGTTAGCATATGAACCCATGGCATTTTTACCATAATAAATAGTATGGTAAATACTACCTTCGGTTATAGCTCTTCCCACATCGTCAAAGCTTGGAATACCAAGAATTTTTTCACGTTTCACTAAATTGCCTTGTCCATCACCTTTAGTTCCGTGACAAATTCCACAGTAAATATCATAAAGTTCCTTTCCTCTTATCTTATCAAATTGGAGGGAGTCTATAGGATTCTTTAAAGTAGCTTTAGCTTCATTAAAACCATCTAAAGTATTATCAATATCAAAAGGTATATGACCTCTTGGTACTGATCCTTCTGCTGGCAATTGCGCTTCTACACCATTTCTAAATGCGCTAGTTTCAGAATACGTTTCATAGCCAACCGATTGATACATATTTGGCATGTATTCGTAATTACGAGAGGAATCATTTTTACACGACACAATCGTTACTAATACTAATGCTATAATTGTTATTTTTATTAAGGCCTTCATATTAATGTGCTTCTACTTTTTCAACAATGTTAATTTCAACTGCACCAGTTTCTTTCAGTAAATTTTCTAATTCAAGTTGATTGTTATGAATTGCAATTTCCATTAAGAAATGATCATCGGTTGTTCTTGGGTCAGGATTTTCTGCGTTTTTAAATGGCCACAACCTACTACGTAAGTAAAATGTAATTACCATTAGGTGCGCAGCGAAAAATATCGTTAACTCAAACATAATAGGTACAAACGCTGGCATATTTTCAATATAACTAAAACTTGGTTTTCCTCCAATATCTTGAGGCCAATCTTCAATCATTATAAAGTTCATCATTACTATAGAAACTGCTAAACCAATACAGCCGTAAATAAATGATGTTATAGCCAAACGCGTTGGAGCTAATCCCATAGCTTTATCTAGTCCGTGAACTGGAAAAGGTGTAAATACTTCTTCAATATGATGCTTTTCAGCTTTAACTCTTTTAACAGCCAACATTAATACGTCGTCATCTGTATAAATAGCGTGAATTACTTTTGATGTTTCCATTATCTACGCTTCGTTTATTATTTGGTTAGCTTGTCCAGACCAATCATCACGTTCGGCTCTTCCTGGGAATGAACCTGTAATTTCGTCCAACAAATCGTATTCTATTTTCGTCATTCTACTTACTTGCAAGTATGTGAAAATCCCGATACTATTAAGTACTTCTTCCATCTTTGGTCCAATACCATTAATTTTTTGAAGGTCATCAGCCGTTTGAATTGTTGGATCAAACTTACCAATGTTTTCTAGCAGATTTTTTGTTTTTTCTGTGTGATCCACTGGAGGCACTACAGGTGAAACTGGTTTTGCTTTAACAATACCAGATGTTCTAGCATCTGATCCGGTTCCAACAAGACTATCTCCACGCTCTCTAATATTCTTATAACGCTCACCTGATGATTTCAAGATTGTTTTTACTTCAGCTTGCGCAATTACAGGGAATGTTCTAGCATATAATAAGAACAACACAAAGAAGAACCCAATAGTTCCAATAAATATTCCAATATCAACAAATGTTGGTGAGAACATTGTCCAAGAAGATGGTAAGTAATCACGGTGTAATGATGTTACAATAATTACAAAACGCTCAAACCACATACCTATGTTAACGATAATAGAGATAAAGAATGAAAACATGATACTGGTACGTAATTTCTTGAACCACATAAACTGTGGAGAGAACACATTAAAACTCATCATGAATAGATAAGCCCACCAGTAAGGTCCTGTTGCTCTGTTTAAGAAAGCGTATTGTTCATATTCCACACCAGAATACCAAGCTACAAATAACTCCGTTATGTAAGCCACACCCACAATAGAACCTGTAAGCATGATAACGATGTTCATTAACTCAATATGTTGAACGGTAATATAATCTTCTAAATTAGCTACTTTACGCATGATAATTAATAAGGTGTTTACCATGGCAAAACCAGAGAAAATTGCACCTGCAACAAAGTACGGAGGGAAAATGGTTGTATGCCAACCTGGGATAACCGACGTTGCGAAGTCAAAGGATACAATGGTATGTACAGAAAGTACTAATGGTGTTGCTAAACCTGCAAGTACCAAAGATACTTCTTCAAAACGTTGCCAGTCTTTTGCACGACCAGTCCATCCAAAGCTTAATAAGGAATAAATTTTCTTTTGAAAAGGCTTGACAGCTCTATCACGTAACATAGCAAAATCTGGTAGTAAACCTGTCCACCAGAATACTAATGAAACAGATAGATACGTTGAAATTGCGAATACATCCCATAGTAATGGAGAGTTAAAGTTAACCCATAAGGAACCGAATTGGTTTGGAATTGGTAATACCCAATATGCTAACCATGGTCGACCCATGTGGATAATTGGGAATAAACCTGCTTGAACAACGGCAAAAATTGTCATTGCTTCTGCGGAACGGTTAATTGCCATTCTCCATTTCTGACGGAAAAGTAAAAGTACTGCAGAAATTAATGTTCCTGCGTGACCAATACCAACCCACCAAACGAAGTTAGTAATATCCCAAGCCCAACCTACGGTTTTATTTAAACCCCAAGTTCCAATACCTGTTGATACTGTATATATTATACACCCAACTCCCCAAAGGAAAGCGATAAGTGCAATTGAAAATACAATCCACCAAGATTTATTTGCTTTACCTTCAACAGGTCTTGCCACATCGACTGTTACATCATGATATGATTTTTCCCCTGTAACTAAAGGTCTTCTAATAGGTGCTTCGTAATGAGACGCCATAATCCTTTTATAATTATTTTCTTAATTCGTTTTATTATGCTTCGGTTGTATTTCTCACTTTAGTATGGTAAATCACATTTGGTTTTGTGCCTATGTGCTCTAACAAATGATACATACGATTATCTTCTTTAAGTTTTGCAACTTGACTATCTTTATCGTTTATGTCGCCAAAAACCATAGCGCCAGTTCCACAAGCCGCGGAACAAGCTGTTTGGAATTCACCATCTTTAATTTCACGACCATCACGTTTAGCATCTAGAATAGTTTTCTGTGTTTTTTGAATACACATTGAACATTTTTCCATAACACCACGTGAACGAACAGTAACATCTGGATTTAAAACCATACGCCCTAAATCATCATTCATGTGGTAATCAAACTCATCGTTTTGGCTATATAAGAACCAGTTAAAACGACGCACCTTATAAGGACAGTTATTTGCGCAATAACGTGTTCCAACACAACGGTTATAAGCCATGTGGTTTTGTCCTTGACGACCATGTGATGTTGCCGCAACGGGGCAAACCGTTTCACAAGGTGCATGATTACAATGTTGACACATAACTGGTTGAAATGCTACTTGTGGATTAGCTGCAGCCGTTTCCATTTCGTCCAGTGCATTAATAATTGCCAGTCCTTTGGTGTCATTCTTTTTCGTGTTATCGCCTTCAAATGTATCTTCTGAAGAATAATATCTATCAATACGCAACCAGTGCATATCACGACTCTTACGAATTTCTTCTTTACCTACAACTGGTACATTGTTTTCAGCATGACAAGCAATAACACATGCGCCACAACCTGTACAAGAGTTTAAGTCGATTGATAAGTTAAAGTGATGCCCAATTGAACGGTCAAACTCATCCCATAAATCTACTTCTGGAGAAGTTACTGGAGTTTCTTGATGATTTAATGAAACCACCGGCATAACATTCCAATACTTCTTATCCTTGGTATTAAATACCTCTAAAGTTGTTTCTTTTATAATATCACCACGACCCATTAATGTATTATGAAGCTGTACAGAAGCAAACTCATGTTCGCCACCTAAAACAGTCATAGATACATTTACTTGCGTTGGATTAAAGTCCATATATAATGGATAGGCATTTACGCCTGTTTGCATTTCTTCTTTTAAACCAGCTCTACGACCATATCCAAAAGATAATCCTATAGAACCTTTTGCTTGTCCAGGTTGAATAATTACTGGAGCGGTTACTGTTACACCATTTACTGATATTTCAACAACGCTACCATTTAATCCACCATCAGCTTCATGCCAGTTTTTAATACCTAAATCTTTAGCATCCGCTTGAGAAACGGTCACATAGTTGTCCCAAGTTGTTCTTGTTATTGGGTCTGGCATTTCTTGTAACCAAGGGTTATTGGCTTGTTGCCCATCACCCATTGATGTTTTGGAGTATAAGGCTAATTCTAATCCATTAGATGTAGACGTTGCGCCCAATTGTCTTGCTGCATCACCACCAGAAACCGCTACAGGCGCAGCAATTCCATTTGTAGTGGTAGTTGTTGTAGATGATACCATAATTGCATCATCCTCTTTGTCTTTTAGACCAATACCTTCAGCAACATCTTCTATAATACCACCAACCCAAGTTTTAGAATCCTTTTCGTTGGTAGAAGTTGTTGTTTCTGTTGTCGTAAGGCCTTCAGCATTTTTTAAAGCCGACCCTGCAACATACACGCCATCATGCAATGCTTGACTAAATGAAGTATTACCTAAAATACTTTCATTCCACGTTTGCTTCACATAATCATGATACGATAAATCGCTACCAATTAGCTTTAGTAAAGCTTCTTGAAACTGACGTGTATCAAATAACGGACGAATGGTGGGTTGCATTAATGCATAATGACCTTTTTTCAACTCAACATCACCCCAAGACTCTAAATAATGTGGTGCTGCTGCTTGATATTCTGTCTCTAATGCAGTTTCGTCTGCTTTCATAGTAAAAGAAACAGATAATTCTGTTTGCTTTAACCCTTCAGAAAAATCTCCTGCATTTGGTAATGTATATAGTGGATTAACGCCACTCATAATGATAGCACCAACTTTACCTGCATTCATATCCGCAACTAAAGTCATGACTGCCTTATCATTTCCTTGTCTTATTTTAATAGGTGTGTTTGGATCAAATGCTTGACTATTTAAATACTCATTGATTGCCAAAACAACGGTTTGCGCATTCACATCCTGAATACCCGTTACAACAACACCTTTACTTCCTGCTTTTTTCAATTGAGAAGCTGCCTTTTGAACAGCGTCTTCAATATGCTGTGGTAATTCGCCTGAAACAGAACCTCCCACTACAGCACTATATAATTTAGCTAAAGCTACTTTTTGCTGGCTTGGTGTTAAAGACACACGCTTATCAGCATTAGCTCCAGTTAAAGACATATTTGATTCAAACTGAATATGACGTGACATTTTTCCATTAGTAGGAACCTTGTTCTTTGCATAACCAGAATCAAATCCGCCACCTTGCCAATCACCTAGAAAATCTGCTCCAAAGGAAACAATTGTCATGGCTTTTGTAAAATCATAATTTGCTAAACCACGTTCTCCATAATTAGCTTCATAAGCATCTAAAGCTGCTGATTCGGATATGGCATCATATTGCACATGACGTACATTTCCAAATTTTGCTTTAAATTCATTTACTAATTTAGAAGTTGACGGACTCGCATACGTTTGCGTTAATAACACGATAGATTTTCCAGAACCACTTATACTAGTTAGTTTCTGACCAACTTCCGCATCAAATTCACTCCATGAAATAGGCTCGCCTGCTCTCATTGGACCTTGAATTCGCATACTGTCGTACAATCCTAAAACCGAAGCATTTACTCTAGCATTTGCATGACCATTAGCAGTAGCTAGTGTATTATTTTCAATTTTAATTGGACGACCTTCACGAGTTTTTACTAAAACAGACGCATAGTCATAACCATCCGCAATTGTAGTAGCGTAGTAGTTTGCTACTCCAGGAGTAATTACTTCTGGTTGCACCACATAGGGTATAGACTTAATAACTGGCCCTTCACAAGCCGCTAAAGATGCAGCAGCTGTGCTAAAACCAACATATTTTAAGAAATCACGACGTGTTGTTTTAGAACTTTCTAACGATTCTTTATTTCCTAAAAAATCATCCGTTGGAATCTCTTCAACAAATTCGTTTTGTTTTAGCGTCTCAACAATTGAGCTATTCTCGTTTAGCTCTTCAACACTTTTCCAGTATTTCTTGTTTGATGACATATTATATAATTGAATTACTTCTTATTAATTTATTTAAAGTTTTAAATCCCTATTATGAGATTTCCACGCTTGTGGAAGCTACTAAATAATTAGTAGTGACACTTACCACATTCCAGACCACCCATTTGTGCAGCTGTTAGTTTATCAACACCATACTTTTTAGATAATTCTTCGTGAATTTTGGTATAGTATGCATTATCTTCTACTTTAACATTTGTATCTCTGTGACAGTTAATACACCAGCCCATAGTTAGAGACGAATGTTGGTACATGATTTCCATTTCTTCCACAGGCCCATGACATGTTTGACACTCAATTCCGGCAACTGAAACGTGTTGCGAGTGGTTAAAGTAAGCAAAGTCTGGTAAGTTATGAATACGCACCCATTTAACCGGTTGTGTGTCTCCTGTATACTTTTGGTCAGCATCATCCCAACCTACGGCAGCATAAAGCTTTTTAATTTCACCATCATAAAATTCTTTACTGTATTCTGCAGTTGCAGTTTCTGGCGCCACTTCATAAACGGATTTATGACAGTTCATACAAACATTTAATGACGGAATTCCAGATGTTTTACTAACACGTGCTGAAGAGTGACAATACTTACAATCAATTCCATTATCACCTGCATGAATTTTATGAGAAAAATGGATTGGCTGAACTGGTTGGTAACCTTGATCAACACCTACTTGCATAAAGTAACCAAACACAAAGTAACCACTTGCTAGTAACAAAACAACTACAGAAACCAATACTAGAAATTGATTTTGAATAAAAGCTTTCCAGATTGGCGTGCCTTTAGTTTCTGAAATATCAACACCTTTTGCTTCTGCAAAACGATTTAGTGTTTGTCTTACTAAAATAAGCGCCATTGCCAATAAAGCAAATAGCACGGCCAAAGCACCTAAGATAACTTTATTGGACATACTTGCACCATCTGATCCACTGCTCTGACCAGCGTCTGCAATCTGAACACCCGCAGGTGCAGCAGGCGCTTCCTCTGCAGTATAGGCCAAAATATCACTAATATCTTGATCAGATAATTGTGGGTACGCCGTCATGGCTGCACCTCCATATTCATTGAATATTTTATTAGCGTACGGATCTCCAGCTTTAACCATTGCTGAACTATTACGAATCCAACTGCTTAACCACTCTCTGTCAAGACCTTCGGCTTCAGCTAGTCGTTGCTCTACATTTCGTAGGGCTGGACCCGTCATCTTCTTGTCTAATTGATGACAAGCAGCACAGTTGGCATTAAATAAAGATTTACCGTTTACGGAATCACCTTCTTGGGCCGAAAGTGATGTTGAAAATGCTAATAAAATAATTAAACTTAAACGTAAAATGTTCTTGCCTAATTTTCGGTGATTCACCTGTTTCATATTATTGGTTGAATTAACTTCTAAACTTTGGTATGATTTTTTCAATTAACAAAAGAAAAAAAATACAATAATAAAATCTCTCGCAAAAGTAACATTTAAAGTCGATTTTAGAAATGTTACAGAACTGTTAATTGCTAATTTAGAGAAATTCTAAATAATAATTTGAAGTACTTTTAAGTTATAATCTTATACATTTGTATCAAATACTATTGAAAATGAATTTATTGAACCGATATTCCAAACCCTTAATAACAGTAAGCATGATGCTTACCGTTAATTTATTTTATGCCCAACAAGGCACAATTACTATCAATCAGGCACCTGAATTAGATACTTTATTGGCTTTAAAGAAAGAAATGAATGTTTCTGAAACCGATTCTGATCGTTATAAGATTCAAATATACTCCGGTGACCGCTCTGGGGCAAATTCTGCCATGAGTAAATTTGATGCAAAATTTGATAAAATTTCTTCTATTTTAGAATATGAAACCCCAAACTATAAGGTCTGGGTTGGAAATTTTAGAAGTCGTTTGGAAGCCGATCGCGCACTTGAAAAAATTAAAAAAGAGTTTAGTGATGCTTTCCGTTTTAAACCCAAAAAAAAGGACAGAAACAAAGGCTAATAGAGCGTTAAGTGTTAAACAAAAAAGAGTGCCAATTGGCACTCTTTTTTTTGATATATAATAAAATTTATTTCAATTTCTTTTTAACCTCTACTTCATGGTAAGCTTCAATGATATCGCCTTCCTTAAGATCGTTGTAGTTTTTAATTTGCATACCACAATCGTATCCTTTAGCAACCTCTCTTACATCATCTTTAAACCGTTTTAATGAAGCCAATTCACCTGTGTAAACTACCACTCCATCACGAATTAAACGAATTCCAGAGTTTCTAAAAATCTTACCTGTTAATACCATACAACCTGCAATACTTCCAATTTTAGATACTTTAAAGATTTCTCTAATTTCAGCTGTACCCGTAATTTCTTCTTTAAGCTCTGGAGATAACATACCTTCCATAGCATCTTTAAGATCATTAATGGCATCATAAATAATGGAGTACATGCGGATATCAATCTCTTCCTTATCAGCAATGCTTCTTGCATTACCCATTGGACGCACATTAAACCCTATAATTACTGCATCTGAGGCCGAGGCTAGTAACACATCACTTTCCGTGATAGGTCCAACACCTTTATGTATAATATTGACTTGGATTTCTTCAGTTGATAGTTTCTGGAACGAATCTGTTAAGGCTTCCACAGAACCATCCACATCACCTTTAAGGATAATATTTAGTTCTTGGAAATCTCCTAAAGCAATTCGACGTCCAATTTCATCTAATGTAATATGACGTTGTGTACGAACCGATTGTTCACGTTGTAATTGTGTACGTTTGGTAGCAATTTGTTTCGCTTCACGTTCGTCTTCAAAAACATTAAATTTATCACCTGCTTGAGGTGCGCCATCTAATCCTAAAATAGATACTGGCGTTGATGGACCAGCTTCTTTTACTTCATGACCGCGTTCATCTTGCATGGCTTTTATCTTACCACTATTTTTACCAGCCAATACATAGTCACCAATTTTTAAGGTTCCTGCTTGAACTAAAATAGTGGATACATAACCACGACCTTTATCAAGGAATGCCTCGACAACGGTTCCAACGGCACGTTTATTAGGATTTGCTTTCAACTCTAATAGTTCAGCTTCCAACAACACTTTTTCTAGTAATTCTTTAACACCAAGCCCTGTTTTAGCCGAAATATCTTGAGATTGAATTTTCCCTCCCCAATCTTCTACTAACAAGTTCATTTGTGCTAATCCTTCTTTTACTTTTTCTGGGTTTGCACTTGGTTTGTCTACTTTATTAATTGCAAATACAATTGGGACACCTGCTGCCTGAGCATGAGAAATTGCTTCCTTTGTCTGTGGCATAATAGCATCATCCGCAGCAATAACAATAATAGCAATATCCGTTACTTGAGCTCCACGAGCACGCATGGCTGTAAAGGCCTCGTGACCTGGCGTATCTAAAAATGCAATTTTCTGACCACTTTCTAACTGAACACCATAGGCTCCAATATGTTGCGTAATACCTCCAGACTCACCCGCTATAACATTTTCTTGACGAATATTATCTAATAGGGATGTTTTACCGTGATCTACGTGACCCATAACCGTAACTATTGGTGCACGTTCTATTAAATCTTCTGGCTTATCTTCTACAACTTCAATAGACTCCTCAATACCAGCAGTAATAAATTCTACCTCATAACCAAATTCATCAGCTACAATAGCTAAAGTTTCAGCATCTAAACGTTGGTTCATGGTAACCATCATACCTAAAGACATACATGCCGAGATAATTTGTGTTACTTGAACATCCATCATGGTAGCTACTTCACTAGCTGTAACGAACTCTGTTACTTTCAGAATTTTACTATCTGCTTGTTCTGCTTGTAAATCTTTTTCGGTTTGTTCACGATGCTGATCTCGCTTATCACGACGGTATTTAGCACCTTTACCTTTGCTTGATTTACCTTGAAGCTTCTCTAGTGTTTCACGTACTTGTTTTTGTACTTCTTCCTCACTAGGTTCTTCTTTAACTATATTGCGACGTCCTTTTCCAGCAGCTGATTTACCTTTAAATCGGTCGTTACCACCTGTTCTTGGTGTACCAGAACCTGTAGAACCTGGTCCTCCAGCTTTACTAATTCGGCGACGTTTCTTTTTAGGATCTGACGTTTTATTATCCGTCTTTTTCTTGGGCTTTTTAAATTGTGATAAATCTATTTTTTCACCAGCAATTTTCGGCCCAGATAGTTTTTGATACTGTGTTTTTAAGCGCTCATCTATAGGTGCATCAGGATCAGTAGTCGCTTCCGTTTTTGGAGTGTCTACTTTTGGCGTGTCCGCTTTAGAATCATCCTTTTTAGGTGTTTCAGCTTTTGGCGACTCTGCTTTTGGTTTATCAGCAGGTTTAGAAGATGGCGTGTCTTCTTTCTTTGCTTTAACCTCTGGTTTCTTCGCGTCTTCAGCTTTAGGTTTTTCTTCAGATTTTGGAGCCTCTTTAGCTTTAACCTCTGGAGTGGCAACAGGTGCGTCTTCTTTTGGTTTAGTCGCTTTTTTCTTATCAGCATCTAAATCGATTTTACCAACTTGTTTTGGGCCTGAAAGTGTAGATTTCGCTTTTACTACTTCCGCTTCTTTAGCTTTAGCTAGTGCTTCACGTTCTGCTTTCTCCTTTTCCTTAACCTCAATTTCTTGTTCACGCTGAATCCTTAATGCCTCTTTTTCCTTCTGCTTGGCTTCACTAACTTCTTGAGATGCCATTTTTTTATTAGCATCGGTTTGAAATTCATTGGAAAGCACATCAAAAGTTTCTTGAGAAATTTTTGTTGTCGGACGTTTCTCTATTTCAATGCCTTTAGAATCTAAAAATTCTACAGCACGATCTAAAGAAATGTTTAGCTCACGTAATACTTTATTTAATCTAATTGTTTCAGCCATAAATCGCCTTTAATATAACCTAATATATGTTAATCTTCGAATTCTTCTTTAAGAATTCTAATTATTTCAATAATTGTTTCTTCTTCTAAATCGGTTCTCTTAACCAAGTCCTGAACATCTTGTTCTAGTATACTCTTAGCTGTATCTAAACCAACTTTACTAAATTCTTTAATAATCCAAGGTTCAATTTCATCGCGGAATTCTGATAATTCCACATCTTCCTCAGCTCCCTCTCTAAATACATCAATCTCGTAGCCCGTTAATTGGCCTGCTAAACGGATGTTATGACCACCACGTCCAATGGCTTTACTAACCTCTTCTGGTTTTAATATAGCTTCGGCACGTTTGTTTTCTTCATCAATTTTGATGGATGTTACACGTGCTGGACTTAATGCTCTTGTAATATATAATTGCAAGTTGCTTGTGTAATTAATAACGTCAATATTTTCGTTTCCTAATTCGCGAACAATTCCGTGAATTCTAGAACCTTTCATACCTACACAAGCTCCAACTGGATCTATTCTATCATCATAAGAGTCCACCGCTACTTTGGCTTTCTCTCCTGGAATACGCACCACATTTTTAATTGTAATTAAACCATCAAAAACTTCTGGTATTTCCTGCTCAAACAACTTCTCTAAAAATACAGGCGCTGTTCTAGACATAATAATAGCTGGCTTATTACCTTTAAGCTCAACACTTTCTATAATACCACGAACGTTATCTCCTTTTCTAAAGAAATCTGAAGGAATTTGTTTTTCTTTTGGAAGAATAATTTCATTCCCATCATCATCTAACAAAATTACAGCTCTGTGACGAATATGATGCACTTCTGCTGTATAAATTTCACCAACTAAATCTTTAAATTGCTTATAGATATTCGTGTTATCGTGTTCGTGTATTTTAGAAATTAAGTTTTGTCTTAATGCTAATATTGAACGACGTCCTAAATCAATTAGTTTTACTTCTTCTGATACGTCTTCACCTACTTCAAAATCTGGCTCAATTTTTCGAGCTTCCGATAATGAAATTTCTTGATTTGGCTCTTCTACTTCACCATCTGCAACAACTATACGATTTCTCCATATTTCTAAATCGCCTTTATCTGGATTAATAATAATATCAAAATTATCATCATCACCAAACTTCTTCTTAAGGGCGTTTCTAAAAACGTCTTCTAAAATCGCCATTAACGTTACACGATCGATTAATTTATCGTCTTTAAACTCCGAAAATGAGTCAATTAACGCAAGATTCTCCATATCTCTCTTTGAATTAAAATTTTATCATAACTTTTGCTTCTACAATATCTTGATAGGCTATTTCTGCCTCTTTTTGTACTGTTACTTTTCCTTTACCTACAGGTTTCGGCTCTCTTGCCTTCCACGCTAAAGTAATGTGTGTATCGGTTGCTTTTGTAAGCTGGCCGGTTACTTCTTCTTCTTTTGTTCTAATTTCTAAATCTCTACCAATGTTTTTCTTGTATTGTCTGGTATGAACTAAAGGCGCTGTTGCACCTCCTGAAGCTACTTCTAATGAAAAATCATGTTCTTCTCGATCAATATTATGCTCAATAGCACGACTAATAAACACGCAATCATCAACGGTTACACCATGATCGCCATCTATAATAATTGAAATAGAATTGTCTTCGCCCATGGTAAAATCGATTAGAAATAAATCTTCTCGCTCCTCAAGGGCATCATTCAATAAGGTTTCTACAGTTTTTCTTAACATATTTGATACAAAAAATTGGTATAAAAAGAGGGGACTTCAGGTCCCCTCATTTATTCTTTTTCTTACAACGCTGCAAATATACAATAATTTTATTGAATTCCATAATGAATGAAATATCAATTTTTATTCTTAAATTAGTGATTGAAACCAACAGATAAAAAAAACCATCCTATGAAAAAAATTCTTGTTCCTACCGATTTTTCAAAAGAAGCAGAACAGGCTTTAAAAGTCGCCGCTCAATTAGCAAAAAAACATGATAGTGAAATTTATTTACTCCACATGTTGGAGCTTCCATTAGATCAGGTGGATGCTTTAAGCCAATATAGTGAGTTACCCGAAGCCATGTTTTTTATGAAATTAGCGCATCAAAAATTTGAAAAAACGATGTCTCAAGATTACTTAAATGATATAGTTGTTCACGAAACAGTAGATTTTAATCAAACATTTACAGGCATTACAAACACCTGTAAGGAACATGGAATTGACTTAATTGTTATGGGTTCTCATGGTGCCAATGGTTTTAAAGAAATGTTTATTGGTTCCAACACTGAGAAAGTTGTGAGAACTGCTGAATCACCTGTTCTCGTGATTAAAAACGAGCATGACAATTTTGAAATAAACGATTTTGTTTTTGCTTCAGATTTTAAAAATGATAATAAAGGAACATACAAACAAGCTATTAAATTAGCGGAAGCTTTAGACGCAAAAATTCATTTACTATTTGTAAATACCGCTAACAACTTTGTAACGACAGATGTCGCTAAAGGCAGAATATTAGATTTTATATCGGGTAATGACTTTGAAAATTACACCATTTCCATATATAATGATGACAGCGTTGAAAAAGGAATCTTAAACTTCTCGCACGTTGTGGGAGCCGATTTAATAGGTATTAGTACACACGGCAGACAAGGTATTGCTCATTTCTTCAATGGCAGTATTAGCGAAGACTTAGTAAACCACGCCAAACGACCAGTGGTTACTTTTAAAATATAATGACCAAAATGTTATATAACCATGAAAGCCTCCGAATTAATCGGAGGCTTTTTGTTTAAATTATGATTCTACAGTCAGCAAAGCGCATGATTAGTTTCTATTAAAAAAAAGAAGCGCATTAATCATTACCGACTAAAATCAAAAAATCCTAACCATAAAAATGATTAGGATTCTCTTTAACTAGTTGGCCCACTAGGTCTCGAACCTAGACTCTTTGGAACCAAAAACCAACGTGTTACCAGTTACACCATAGGCCAATCTCGTATTGAGGATGCAAATTTAAAACAATTATTTATTTGCGCAAGCATTTTTTGAATAAAAAATTATCTAAATACTTAACGTTTCCTTAAAAGCATGTCAAATTTGATATTTATTGTTAAATTCGCCTCATCTAAAAATTGCAATTACATGACACATATTAGCTTTAAAAAGTGGAATACTATTTTAGGATGGTTCGCTTTTTTAGTCGCATTCATCACATTCGGACTAACAGTTGAGTCAACTGTAAGCTTTTGGGATGCAGGTGAATACATCCTAACATCAGCCAAATTACAAGTTGGTCATCCACCTGGAGCACCACTGTTTCAAATGTTTGGTGCCTTCTTTTCTATGTTTGCTTTGGAGCCTTCGCAAGTTGGTTTTATGCTAAATATGATGAGTGCGGTAGCAAGTGCATTTACTATTTTATTCATGTTTTTTACCATCACACTTTTATTAAGAAAGTTAGTTGGCGAAGCAGAGACACTTAACAAAACTCAAAAAATTGCAATTTTAGGGAGTGCCTTAGTAGGAAGTTTAGCGTTTACATTTACCGATTCGTTTTGGTTTAATGCCGTTGAAACGGAAGTTTACGCCATGGCCACTTTAATTATGTCTGTTTTATTCTGGCTTGGCCTTCGTTGGGAACGTGATATGGACAACCCTAGAGGAAACCGTTGGCTCATTCTAATAGCTTTTATTATTGGACTGTCCTTTGGTGTTCACTTTATGGGATTATTAACCATTCCTGCTATTGGATTAATTTATTATTTCAAAAATTATAAAACGGTTACTATAAAAAACTTCATTATTGCCAATGTAGTATCTATAGCTATTCTACTTTTTATCTTTAAATTATTAGCACCTAATATTCTACGTATTTTTAGTGCAACTGAAATTTTCTTCGTCAATTCCTTCGGATTACCATTTCACTCGGGAACTATCTTTGCTAGTATTGCATTGATTGCATTAGTTTATTTCGGATTAAAATATACACATAACAAAAATTACAAACATCTTAATACCGGTTTACTTTGTATTACCTTTGTTATAATAGGTTTTTCGTCATGGCTTATGCTACCTATTCGTGCCAATGCCGATGTGGTAATTAATGAAAACGACCCTAGTGATGCACGCGAACTTCTGGCTTATTATAATTTAGAACAATATCCCGAAACCCATTTGTTTTATGGACCACAATTTACCGATCAGTATTCTGGTTTAGACGAAAACGAACCGTATATTGATGACAAGCCAAACTACGAAAAAGACTTAAAAACTGGAAAGTACGTTATTATAAACGACTGGGAAAAAGCTCGCCAGAATTACAATTCGGAACACGCCTCCATTCTACCACGTATGTGGAGTGGCGAAAATGCTGAAAATTATATGATTTTTACTGGGTATTTGGATTTCAAACTAAAACCTGAATACCAAATGGATAACGAGCTTCGCGCTGCCGTTAACAACTTCAAAAATGAAATTGCCAACGGCATGGTAGATTATGAGGATTACCACAAATTTTTGAGTCAAAATAGTCAGATTATTGATGTAGAAAAACCGTCATTAGGAAGCAATGTTGCCTATATGCTAGAATACCAATTAGGCTATATGTATTGGCGTTATTTTATGTGGAATTTTGTAGGACGCCAAAATGATGTTCAAGGGAAACTTGATGATTTTAATGGCAACTGGTTAAGTGGCATTGGTTTTATTGACGAATGGCATTTAGGATTACCACAAACCGATTTACCTAGCGATGTAAAAAACAACAAAGCGCGAAACACCTATTTCTTCTTACCTTTTATACTTGGCCTCATAGGTTTATTCTTTCTTTACAATAAAGATAAAAAACTATTCTGGGTGATGTTGGTTTTCTTCCTATTTACAGGATTAGCCATTCAAGTGTATACCAATGTGAGACCGTTTGAACCACGAGAACGAGATTATTCTTTAGTTGGCTCCTTTTACGTGTTTGCGCTGTGGATAGGTTTTGGTGTTTATGCTATAGTGGATATGCTTAAAACAAAGATCAAATCAAAAGCCTTAGCGCCAGCTGTTACCATTTTATGTCTAATTCTTGTTCCAGGAATTTTAGCGGCTAATAACTGGGATGATCATGACCGTTCTGATAAATATACAGCGCGTGCCATGGCAAAAATGTATCTGGATTCTTGTGAAGAAAATGGTATTTTATTCTCCATTGGTGATAATGATACCTTCGCGTTATGGTATGCCCAAGAAATTGAAGGCTACAGAACCGATGTTCGTGTAGTAAACACCAGTTTATTCCAAACGGATTGGTATATAGACCAAATGAAACGTAAAGCGTATGATAGTGACCCTATTCCTTCAACATTAACACATGAACAATACCGTTCGGGTACGCGCGACTATGTTCCTAAACAAATTGAATATAGAGATGCACAAGGAAGACTGCAACCCGTTATGAACAAGGATACCTTGCTTATTAAGGACTTTATGGATTTTGTTAGCAGTGATAATCCGAAAACAAAAATGAGTTACATTTTACAAATGCGAGGCGAGGACCCAAGTTATTATCCGATTCAATATCAGAAGTCGAATTATTTTCCAGTTGAAAATATTCGCGTGCCAGTAAACAAAGAAAATGTCTTGAAATACGGTATCGTTAAAGAGAAGGATGCCGATAAAATTGAAGACTATGTGGATATCAGAATTACCGATGGTGCCATTTATAAAAATCGTTTGTTAATGTTGGATATCATTGCTACCAACGACTGGAAACGTCCTATTTATTTTACAGGTGGTGCTTTTGGAAACGACGATTACATCTGGATGAAAGATTACTTACAATTAGATGGCATGGTTTATAAATTAGTTCCAATAAAAACACCAGTTAACAGAGCCAATCCTTTCGATATGGGTCGCGTTGACAGTGATTTTATGTATAACAAGGTTAAAAACTGGGATTGGGGAAATAGCGGAAGTCCCGATATTTATCACGATGTGGAAACACGTAAAAACTCCATTACCTATCGCGGAAATCTTGCCCGTTTAATTGAACAATTAATTAATGAAGATCAACCAGAAAAAGCCGAAGAGATTGCTGACATTGCTATGGATAATATGCCAGTAGATTACTTTGGTTATTATACCTTGTTAGAACCCTATATTAGTGCTTATTATGAGGTTGATTCTCAAGAGAAGGCACGTAAGCTCTTTATGGATGTCGCTGAAAAATATCAAGAAAACTTGACCTATTATAGCAAGCTTGATGAAGAGCAGCAACGCTATGTGTTCGAGAAAATTTATACCGATATTGAACGCTATAAGAGTATTGTGGATGTTGTGATTACCTATGATAAAGAATTTGCTAAAACCGAAACCAAGACGTTTTCAAATTTCTTAAATCTATTTAGTCACTTTTATGGTGGTGATGACGTTCCTGATGTTGAACCCGAAATAGAAGAACGACCAGAACCAATAGATGTTGACATGCTGCAATCAGATACTATAAGTATTGCACCAGAAGAATAAACTATATGGGAATTGTTCCTGTTAAAACACCAACGATTATAAAAAAAATACTCCCAGACTATGTTTGGGAGTTTTCTACTTCTGAAAAGGTGTTATACCTGACGTTTGATGATGGTCCGACACCAGAAATTACCCAATGGACACTAGATACTTTAAAGCAATATCAAGCAAAAGCAACATTTTTCTGTATTGGCAATAACATTCAGAAACATCCCGAAATTTTTCATAATATTCTGAATGAAGGTCATCGTGTTGGGAACCATTCGAATACGCATTTAAAAGGTTGGCGCACAACGGTAGAAAATTATATTTCGGATATCCGTGAAGCACAGACAATTATTAATTTTGAATTGGAAAAATCTGAAGTTGCTATACAAGACGCTCATCCATCATGCTTATTTAGACCGCCTTATGGACAAATAAAACCAAGTCAAGGGAAAGCATTGAAAGCATTAGGGTATACGGTTGTTACTTGGAGTATTTTGTCTTTTGACTGGGAAAAAGAAACAGCTCCAGAAACCTGTTATAACAATGTTGTTAATGAAGCAAAGCCAGGAAGCATTATTGTATTCCATGATAGTGTGAAAGCTTCTAAAAACCTTATGCATGCACTACCTAAAGTACTTGCCTACTTTTCAGAAAAAGGATATAGCTTTAAAAGGCTACCTATTTAAATATATTCTTGAATAATGCCTATAAGCGTGTTGGCATCTTGTTCTCCACTATGGCGCCATTTCATTTCACCATTTTTGTAGATGATTAATGTTGGCAAGCCTTTAACGCGAAGCGCTTCGGCTAATTCCTTATTTTTATCAACATCAATTTTAATAACTTTGGCTTTATCACCAAGTGCAGCAGCAACATCTCGCAATACTGCATGCATAGCTGTTGATTGGTCGTTCCATTCCGTAAAAAAATCTAATAAAACAGGAATATTAACATCTATAAGTTCCCCAAATTTTGACATACAATATCAGTTTAAGCCAAATGTGCTATAACAAACCTACGTAATTTTTTTTATTTTGACTAACAATCAATAAAGCTAGATGCCCAAATACATCAATTTAAGCGTTTTTTACGCCCTTTTTAAGCTCAATTACGGTTACTTCTGGCCAAATACCAACGCGTCCCGGAAACGCGTGATAACCAAACCCACGGTTCACATTAATATAACGCCCAAACTCCTGGTATAATCCAGCCCATTGTTTGTAAATATATTGCGAGGGACTCCATTTAAACCAACCTGGTATTTCAATACCCATTTGCAGACCATGTGTATGGCCACTTAAGGTTAAGTGATAATTGAAATCGTCCGCTTTTACTTGATACTCCCAGTGCGATGGATCATGAGTCATCAAAATTTTAAAGTCCTCTTTGGATACATTTGCCGACGCCTTTTGTAAATCGCCAGCTTGATTAAAGCCTTTTCCCCAGTTTTCAACACCTATCAGAGCTAATCGCTGACCATCTTTTTCTATGTAGCGATGTTCATCTAATAATAAATCGAATCCAATTTTAGGATGAATATTTTTTACTGCTTGGAAGTTTTTAACTTTATCTTCAGCTGAATCCCATTCTACATAATCACCATAATCATGATTTCCCAACACGGAAAATTTACCATAAGGCGCATCCAAGGTTTTAAACATATCTATCCAATCGTCCATCTCTGTTGCCATATTATTTACCAAATCGCCTGTAAATAACATGAGGTCCGTTTCCTGTTGATTGATTAAATCTACACCATATTGAATTTTTTCTTTACTAGTAAAACTTCCGGAATGAATATCAGAAATCTGTGTGATTTTAAAACCATCAAAAGCTTCTGGTAAATCGTTAAAAGTGAGTTGATATTTCAATACTTTATAGTTATATCGTCCTTGAACAATACCATAAATAAAAGAAGCAAATGGAATAGCGGCTAAGCCTAAAGCTATTTTGGCAATAAAAATCCGACGACTTTCAAAATCTGCCGTAACGCCTGGCGACACCCATGAATAACCTTTTCTAAATACACGAAATACATCTTCGCCAAACATAATGACTACTAAAAATAATTTCGGAATTAAAAATGTGAGCATAAATCCAGCTGCCAATTGAAACGTGTTGGTTTGACCAGCACTTCGGGGTGTTATATATAAAACATACAGGAAGTAGGCATAAATGGCAATTGCCGAAATAATCCAAATTCCCTTAATCAGCTTATTTTTAGTTATGGCCTTTAGTGCCTGAAAGGCGTAAAATTCCACAGCAAAAATGACAACTGAAAATATAATTAAAGCAATAATCCAACGCGACATACATTTTATTTTTTCAAGCGATTGCAAAGATAAAGCTAAAAACACCAAGCAATTTTTAAGGTGGTGTTAAAGTTTAGCGATCATTTAAACTTTTGATTTTCAAATCATTTAAAACTTTAGCATCTGTTTTAAAAACGATTTGTTTTTCTTCATTAGGCAACAAATCAAAGTAATTGTCGGAAAAATGTCCGGATTCATTACAAAATAAAAAGACATCTTTTTGAAGTGTTTTAGATGATAGCCTTATTGTAAACCCATCACTAGTTTTAATAACTTCCTTTTGAATAGCTTTTGCAGGTAATTCCAAATCTTTAGGTTTTACCAAATAAAAGAGCGATTCGGATTTTTGAAACTTCGAAACAATTACCACTTTGTTCTTATTGAATGAAAACCCAGATAAACCTATCCGTTGTTTTATGGCACTTGAATTTGGCTTTACCATTATTTCTTGAGAATTTTCCCAAATCACTTCACCTGAAAAATTCAATATGTTTGTAGATAGCGTTCCTGAAAAAGTGTTAAATGTATCATTAATCAGATATATTTTAAGTGAATCCTGTTTTACTTCCGAAGAAATAAGGACATTCTCAAAACTTCGCTTCGCCTTATAATGCAAGGCTTTCCAATTCCCAAAAAAATCAATACTCGACCAAGAAATTGCGGGCCAACAATCATTTAACTGCCAATACAACGTGCCCATATTGTAGGGTTTTGCTCTACGCTGTGCTTCAATACCTTTAGTTATACCATAAGCTTGAAGCAGCTGACTTATATACACGTAATCTTCAGGGTTATTTGGCACCAAGTAATCGCGGGCCATATACTCATCAATTACTTGAAATCCTCTTTTATGTTTTTGATGGTTTTTAATGCCTTCTGAAGTAATACGTAAAGAATCTGAATCATTCTTATTGATATAATTAATGAGGTTATAACTCGGAAAGGATTGAAATCCAAATTCACTCATAAATCGTGGTACTTGATCTTCAAAATGTTCAAACGGATAGCCATCATGCCAAACCCACCAGTCATGTGCATCGCCTTGAAACTCGAATTGCGGATTACCACGTCCAAATTTTGGAGATGTTTCCCAATAATTTGTATCTGAATAAGTTGCAACTGTTTTGGGCAATATAGAATCGAATACCTTGAGATAATGATTCCAAATCTCTGTTTTTTCGGTTTCAGATCTGCCATCCTGCCAACCCCAACGATGCCAACCTTCAGAATTTTCATTATTACCACACCATAGTGCTATGGAAGCATGGTTTCGTAGACGCTTCACGTTATCAATGGCCTCTTGTTTTACGTTTTCTAAAAATTCAGCATCGCCAGGATACATAGCACATGCAAACATAAAATCTTGCCAGATAAGGATGCCTTTTGCATCGCATAAATCATAAAAAATAGAATTCTCATAAATTCCGCCTCCCCAGACACGTAGCATGTTCATGTTTGCTTCTACTGCGTCATTTAACAAGTTATTATAATGTGCATCCGTTACTTTGTTTTGCATACTATTTTGCGGAATGTAATTGGCACCTTTAGCATATACCGGTTTGCCGTTTACCTCAAAATAAAAAGATTCGCCCAAGCTATCTTTTTCCGTAATTAACTTAATAGTGCGCAGGCCTTTTTTAACGGAAACAGAATCTAAAACAGTATTATCCTTTTTAATTACCACTTTAATATCATACAAATACGGATTACCTAAATTATGCGGCCACCAACGTTTCGGGTTTTTAATAGTAAAATTAAATTGCGGTATATCTTTATCAGACATATAACCAGATTGGATTAATGAATCATTTATAAAAAGATCATAGTCCAAATTTGCTATAGATGTATTTAAATTGAATCTAGCGTTGAGTTTTGCAAGCGAGTCATTTAAAACAGTCTGTTTAATATAAGCATCTTGAATTTTTAATGTGTTCCAAGTCACCAATTTTATAGGCCTCCAAATTCCAGACGTATTCAGTTTTGGTCCCCAATCCCAACCATATTGGAATTGGCCTTTTCTGGTAAAAATACGATTCCCTTCAGGTAGTGTATAGTTTAGTTGGGCTTTTGCGGCTTCTTCGTGTTTTGTTGTATTCTCAAAAAGAATGCGCAAGGTATTTTCCGTTTTTAGAAGTGGTTTCACATCTATAGAAAATTCACGGAACGCATTGGCCGTTTTTAGAATTAAAGAATCATTTAAGTACACGGAAGCGTAGGTGTCTAAACCTCCAAAGTTCAATTCAACATGTCTTTTCTGTAAGGTTTTGGAGTCTACTTGAAACGTTGTTTGGTATTCCCAATCGGTTTTAGAAACCCATTGCACAGAATCTTCATTAGTACCAATAAATGGATCTGGAATTTCTGCATTATCTAACAAATCAGAAAATACATTTCCTGGAATTTTTGCCGTTAACCAATCGGTATTATCGCTAGATTTAAATTGCCAATTATCATGTAATAACCGAATTTCTGGCACATCCAATTGCTTTTGGCATCCCAAAATAATTAGACATAAACCAATATAGAAAACGTGTTTCATTACTTATCGTAAACCAGATAAGCCGAAACCATCCAGTAGTTTATTTTATCATTTTCAATAGCTTGTGCTTCCGGAATGGAAAACGTAAACGTATGATTTCCTGCTTTAATAGTACCGAGTTCAATAATTTCAGGTTTTACGTCACTTCCAGGGCACCAATTGGATCGTGAGTAATCTGATGATGCAATCCGTTCTTCTATGTCTTCGCCTTTCCAGGTTGTTTTTTCTGTCCAAACACCTGATGTTGGATTAAATCGCCTAAAGCTGGCACAATCGTCTCGCCATGGTACAAACTGCTTCACAACTTCACCATTAAAGCTAATTATATTTTCTTTTTTTGTAAACTCATCACCTTCGGCATGTCCACCATGGCCTGTTGTGATATAATATAATTTGGCGTTTTTTAGTGTTTCATCAACTGGTAAATCTACTTGCAAATCCCCTTTATGAAACGCATCATAAAATTGTTGCGCACCAGCATATTTACTGGTATTGACTACAGAAATGACGTCATGTTCTTTTTTTATGTGATTTGGAATATCGCTTTCATCAAAATCTAGACGTACCGAAAGCTTATATCCTTCCTTGGTCCAAGTATCAATAAAAACACCAATATAAACCTCGTTTTCTAAAACGGGTAATAGTTGGGTAATATCCTGTTCCCACTGGACATTATTTTCCCAAATTGGAATATAAACGGGTTTTAAAGCTGCTACACGTTCGTTATCATTAAAAAAACCTACACCAAAAGGCGTCATAAAACGCAACAATTCAATATTTGGTTCGTATAGTTTATCATCTATTTTTTTTGAAACAATTCCGGGAGCTTCATTTAGAAATTGTTCTTTTGTTAATGTCTCGCTTTCAAAATCTAATAAATTCAAATCAGAAGTCGTAGGAATCACAAACAACGAACCCGATTTATCCCAAGGATCACCATTGGAAGTCAGGGTCATTTTAACGGACACAGATGCCTGCTTCTGATAATCAGGCAAGGTGACTTTCTTTAATAAAACGCGACCAGCATCCAAACGAATAATAGAATCTGTTGGTTGAATACTATCGTCCCGATCACTATCGGGATTAAAAGCCATATCAAAATAAAGATGGGTGTCTTTAAAAACAGTAATTTCTTTATCTCCTATTGGTTTTAAAGGCTTTTGACACGCTACAATTAATAAAAAAAATAAAGGAAGATATCTTAATTTCATGAATGGATTTTATTTAATATGTTTTCTATAGTTTCTACGGAAGAAACCGTTTGTTGCGTATTTCCGAAGTAGGCATGATTATTTTTGGTTGAAAGAACTGTGGAAGCCGAAGCATGAATTTCATGTAATCCAGCATCTTTAAATTTAGACGCGTTTTCCGCATTGATTCCAGATCCTGCTAAAATAATGGTTCTTTTTTCGGCTTTTTCATTCAATTTCAGCAACATATCCAAACCTTTTTCTGCAGAAGGTTCTAATCCAGATGTTAGAATTCGTTGAACACCTATAGCGATTAATTGTTCCAAAGCTTCTATGGGATTTGGCACACAGTCAAAAGCACGATGAAAGGTGAATGACAGTGGTTTTGACAATTCAATTAACGCTTGAGTTCTTTGTAAATCAATAGTATTATTTTCATTTAAGACACCAGAAACAATACCGTGAACACCTAATTTTTTACAGGTTTCAATATCCTTTTTTATAATGTTAAACTCGGCCTCTGAATAGGTAAAATTTCCAGAATGTGGTCGGATTAAGACAAAAACAGGAATAGAAAGCACCTCAACTACCTGTTTAATAAGTCCGTAACTAGGTGTTATACCACCAACCGCTAATTCCCTACAAAGCTCAATACGCTGTGCCCCTGCTTTTTCGGCATTTATAGCAGATTGGTAAGAATTGGCACAAATTTCTAGTAGCATATTAATTTACGATTATTTCATCAATAAATGTCCAAGCTGGATTTCCTGCGCCTTGTTTGCCTTCTGGAATAATTCCATAATTAGAAATTCTCAATTTTATGAATTGGGTTGTAGCTTGTTGTTCAAACGAGACTGGTGCCAAGAGGCTTTCTGATGTTGGCACATCAACTTCAAAAATTTGATTATTATCCAGCTCAATTTCTATTTTTTCAGGTGCATAAATCCATTGTCCATTGCCGTTATGAAAACGTGTGGAAATAGAACTAATATCGGTTTCAGCACCTAAATCAATTGTGATTTCAACATCTTCGCCCCAAAACCCTAACCATTCTTTATCGCCATAACGTTCATTGCTTCCAGAAATACCATTAACTAAACCACCTGAACCACTTCCGGTATAAGCATGATGCGGATGTACATCCAAAGTAATTTTATGCCCAAGTGCTTTATGCCAATTAATAGTTTGATTGTATGTGGTTCCTAAGGGTTTTTCATTGGCAAAAATTATCGCCTTTATGTTTTCACTTTTAGTAATAGGAATTCCTGTTTTATAAATTTCAGAATTGATGGTCGGTTCAGAACCATCCAAAGTATAATGAATTTCTTTTCCCGCGGTTGCCGTTTTTAATTCATACACCGCTTCATTACCATCAATTACCATGTTACCTTCAATTTCATATAAGTGATTAGCATAATTAATATCTAGAGCGTCCATGCGTTTATGAAAATTCTCAACCCTAGAAACAAACTCCTTGTAATCTCTATTTTCAGGCCCAGACCAAACCACTTCCGCAAGCGCTAATATTCGTGGAAAAACCATATACTCCACTTTTTCGGGAGTTGGGATATATTCCGTCCAAACATTCCCTTGTGCTCCAAGTACATATTTGGCTTCTTCTTCTGTTAATTCATCTGGAATAGGATTTAAACTATACACTTTTTCTAATGGCAGGAAACCACCAATAGCAACGGGTTCATCCTTATTTTCCGATTGGTAATGGTCAAAATAAGCATGAGAGCCTGGAGTTAAAATAACATCGTGACCTTGTTTAGCAGCTTCAATAGCACCTTCAAAACCACGCCAAGACATAACCGTAGCATTCGGCGCTAAACCACCTTCCAAAATTTCATCCCAACCAATAATTTGGCGGCCTTTACTATTCAAGTATTTTTCAATTCTAGAAATAAAGTAACTCTGCAACTCGTGTTCATCTTTTAAACCTTCTTTTTTAATTAAAGCCTGACAATGATCGCAGTTTTTCCAGCGTGTTTTTGGCGCTTCATCGCCTCCAATATGGATATATGTGCTCGGGAATAATTCCAAAACCTCATCAAAAACATCTTCTAAAAAGGTAAAGGTTTCTTCTTTCGGACAATAAATGTTCTCAAAAACGCCACCTTTTGTTGCTACTTTTACTTGTTTACCTGTACATCCCAATTCCGGATAAGCAGCAATAGCAGCTTGAGAATGACCTGGTAATTCAATTTCGGGAATGACCGTTACAAATCGTGCTGTAGCATAGGCCACAACATCTTTAATTTCTTCTTGAGTATAAAACCCACCATAGCTTTTGCCGTCAAATTTTTGAGGTTGTGTGTTGTAATGACCTATGAGTGTTTCATCACGATAGGCTGCAATTTCTTGTAATTTTGGATATTTTTTTATTTCAACACGCCAACCTTGATCCTCGGTAAGATGCCAATGAAAAGTATTCATTTTTAACAGGGCCAATGCATCAATGTATTTCTTGATAAAATTGACAGAAAACATATGTCGACCAACATCTAAATGCATCCCCCGATACACAAATTTAGGCTCATCTTGTATGCTGATGTTTTGGACAATTATTTCAGCATCTGAAAATGAGTTGTTTTCTAAACCAACAGGGAATAATTGGCGTAAACTCTGAACGGCATAAAAGGCACCTTTTCCAGTTTTCGCTTTAATCAGGATGCGGTTTGACGAAACGTTTAAAGTGTACCCTTCTTCAGTTGTTATGGTTTCATCTTTTTCAAATACAATATCATTTCCTTGATTTAACTTGAATGCGCTTCCAGATTCAATATAATCTTTTAAAAAATTTCCCGCTACGGAAAATTCTTCCTCAAAATTTAAGCCTGTGTCATTAGAGAGAATGAAATAACCTGGCTCCATGGTTTGATTTAAAGGGATAGGAATTATTTGTTGTAATGTGGGTTCTAGTGTTTTATTAGAACAACTAAAAATGACACTCACAAAAACTAAACAAACTAGGGATGACTTGAACTGCATTTTAGTATATTAGAGGTTTAATAATTCACTAATTTATTACTTATTTACTGTATTTAGATAATAATCTTGAAATAAGTTATTACCTAAATTGATTTCAACCGCAAATGAAACACTTCCAATTAACTCGTAAATTTTTTTCAGTTTTTTTACTCATACTATTAGTGACTTCATGTAAGAATGAAGAAAAAAAATTAATTAGTCCTAAAGGCAACAAATCTTTAACCAGTTTCGTTAATCCATTTATTGGAACGGGTGGCCATGGCCATACCTATCCTGGAGCCACCATGCCATTTGGAATGATGCAACTGTCACCAGATACCAGACTGGACGGTTGGGATGGCTGTTCAGGTTATCATTATTCAGATGAATACATTTACGGGTTTTCACACACGCATTTAAGTGGAACTGGTGTTTCAGACTATGGCGATATTTTATTAATGCCAACGAACAAGGTCGAATTTAACAATGGAGCCGATGGCAAAAAAGGCTATCGCGCACATTTTTCTCATGATAATGAAATAGCAGAACCTGGGTTTTATAAGGTGCATTTAGATTCTACGAATATTGATGTAGAGCTTACCGTTTCCAAACGTAGTGGTATTCATAAATACACATTTCCTAAAAATAGCAAACAGATCGTTATTTTAGATTTAGAGCATCGGGATGAAGTTCTAAACTCCAATGCTACCGTTTATTCCAACACAGAAGTTGGTGGTATAAGACATTCCAAAGCATGGGCAACCAATCAGATGTTATTTTACAATGTTCAGTTTTCGAGGCCGTTTAAAAACATGGTTTTTTTAAATGATACAGCCGAAGGTAAACACGTAAAAGCCGCTTTTGAATTTGACCCTAATGACGGCCAAGTCCTCGAGGTAAAAATTGGTATTTCGGCAGTTGATGAAGTTGGAGCCAAACAAAATCTACAAGAAGAAATTGGCGAAAAAACATTCAACCAAGTCAAAACCGAAGCTCAAAAAATCTGGGAAGCACAGCTGAATAAAATTGTAATAGAAAGTGAAAATGTAGATTATAAAACCAATTTTTATACAGCCCTATATCATACCATGATAGCTCCAAACTTATATCAGGATGTGGATGGACGCTATCGTGGAATGGATTTAAAAATCCATCAAACAACGGATTTTGATTATTACACCGTATTTTCACTTTGGGATACCTATCGCGCCACACATCCACTTTACACCATTATTGAACAGGACAGAACCAACGATTTTATAAACACCTTCCTAGCAAAATATGATGAAGGTGGTATCATGCCGATTTGGGATTTAAGCGGAAATTACACAGGTTGTATGATTGGTTATCACGCGGTTCCAGTAATTGCTGACGCCTATTTAAAAGGGATTAAAAATTACGATATTGAAAAGGCTTTTATTGCCATGAAACATTCTGCCACACGTGATAAATTAGGTTTAAAAAGTTATAAGGAGTTCGGGTTTATTCCTGTAGAAGAAGAAAGCGAATCCGTTTCAAAAACATTAGAATATGCTTATGATGATTGGACCATTGCGCAAATGGCAAAATCGCTAGGAAAAGATGACGATTATAAAACCTATTTAAAACGTGCACAATATTATAAAAATGTATTCGACCCTGAATCACAATTTATGCGTGGTCGTTTTAGAAACACCTGGTTTGCGCCTTTTGATCCGTATGAAGTGAATTTTAATTACACCGAAGCTAATTCATGGCAATACAGTTTTTACGTTCCACAAGATGTATCAGGATTTATGAAATTGCTTGGCGGTAAAGACCAATTAGAAGCACGTTTAGATGAATTGTTTGTAGCAGAATCCGAAACGTCCGGCCGCCATCAAGTGGATATTACCGGGTTAATTGGCCAATATGCACATGGTAACGAACCGAGTCATCATATGGCTTATTTATACAACTTCGTAAATAAACCACATAAAACACAAGAGAAAATCCATCAGATTCTAACCGAATTATACACCAACACACCAGATGGTATTTCAGGGAATGAAGACTGCGGCCAAATGAGTGCTTGGTATATATTTTCGTCCATGGGATTTTATCCCGTAACTCCAGGAAGCAACAATTATATTATAGGAACTCCTCTTTTTGAGAGAGCCACTATCAATTTAGAAAGTGGTAAAAACTTCACCATTCTTGCTGAAAATTTAAGCGACACCAATATGTATATTGAAAGTGTTACCTTAAATGATGTGGCGCTCAACCAAACATTCATTTCACATGAAGACATTATAAAAGGTGGTACCTTGATTTTTAATATGACGAGTAAGCCAACGTCTTGGGGAACAGAAGAAGGTCAGGAACCAAAAACAAGCATTGACGAACATCTTATTGTAGCGTCACCATTTATTGCTAAAGGAGATGTCGCATTTAAAAAACAAACGGAAGTGGTTCTAGAAAATGCAGATTCGGAAGCAGCCATTTTCTATCAATTGAATGGCGGGAAATTTAAAACCTATGAAACACCTTTCACGATTTCAGAACCTGCCGTACTAACGGTTTATTCTGCAAAAAACAATCTTAAGAGTGCTGAAATAACGACGCAATTTTATGAAATTGATCCAAACATTTCATTAACATTAGAGTCTGAATATGCCAACCAATATAATGGTGGTGGACCCAACGCGCTTATTGATGGTATAGTAGGTGCTAGAGATTTCAGAACGGGAACTTGGCAAGGCTACCAAGATAAAGATGTAATTGCTATTGTTGATTTGGGACGTGAAAAACCTGTAAATTCTGTGACTACCAATTTTCTAAAAGACCAACGTTCTTGGATCTTTTATCCAACGGAAGTGATTTGTTTAGCATCAAAAGATGGACAAAATTATGAAGAAATTGGTACGTATACCTTTGGAGAAATAACACCGACAGATGAGGTGGATATGCAAAGTGTAACATTTAAACAATCTGGTAAAAACTACAGATTTATAAAAATCATCGCCAAAAAATTAGGCGAACTTCCAGAGTGGCATTTAGGATATGCAGATGATGGTAGAAGTTGGTTGTTTGTTGACGAGATTCGTATTAAATAACAAATTCCTGCTTTTGCAGGAATATGAAACCTATGAACCATCAAAAATCCTATCGTTCCGCATTTATATTATTAACCATACTATTTTTCCTATGGGGGTTTATTACTGTTTTGGTAGATTCTTTGATTCCACGGCTACGAGAATTATTTACATTAACTTACTTCCAAGCAGGATTGGTGCAATTTGCATTCTTTGGCGCCTATTTTATATTATCCATTCCAGCCAGTTATATTCTTTCTAAAATAGGCTATAAAAAGGGCATTATTCTAGGGTTACTAACCATGGCTTTAGCTTGCTTACTATTTTATCCTGCCGCATCATATCGTATATTTGGTATATTCATGCTGGCCTATTTTATTCTTGCTGCAGGCATTACGGTTTTACAAGTAGCAGCAAATCCTTTTGTGGCTGTTTTGGGTTCAGAAGATGGTGCATCAAGTAGATTAAATTTATCGCAAGCATTTAATTCTCTTGGAACTGCCATTGCACCTATTGTTGGCGCCTGGTTTATTTTAAGCGATACTATTAAAACAGAAGTTGAAATTGAATCCTTAACGGGCGCAGCCAAAGAAACTTATTTAGTTTCGGAAGCCTCCGCAGTGCAAAAACCATTTTTAGGCTTGGCGCTATTTATTTTACTTATAGCTGGTATTTTTCTATTTGCTAAACTTCCAAAAATGATTAGCGATGAGAATACGGGAACCTATTCTGGTGCCTTAAAAAACAAGAATTTAATGTTGGGTGTTTTAGGCATTTTCTTTTATGTTGGTGCAGAAGTTGCCATAGGCAGTTATTTAGTCAACTACTTTATGGATATGAATATGGTAGAAGTTATTAAAGAAAATAGCTTTATGAAATCCATAGCTGAAGGTATTCTGAATGCTGGAATTACTGAAAAAGACAGCAAAGCCATTGTTGGTGTATTTGTTACTTTTTATTGGTCTGGCGCTATGATTGGCCGATTTATTGGCGCCTATTTAACCAAAATTATTAAACCTGGAAACGTCCTTGGCATATTTGCAACCATTGCTATTTCATTAATAGTAACTTCAATCAGCACGACTGGATTAGTAAGTATGTGGAGTATTTTGGCAGTTGGTTTATTCAACTCCATAATGTTCCCAACAATTTTCGCTTTGGCAATCAATGGTATTGGCGAATTGAAACCTAAAGCATCGGGCTTACTCTGTATGGCTATTGTTGGAGGTGCTATTATTCCGCCATTTTTCGGTTTACTTACAGATAATGTGGGCTTCAAATCAGCCTTGCTATTTATTGTGATTTGTTATGCCTATATTTTATGGTATGGCTTTAAAAATTCTAGAAACAGATTGCAAGACATTAATTAACCAACACTGTTTTTCTTTTGTAGTGAAGAGAAACAATTATTATAAAAAACAACTCGTATGAAACGTAGAAACTTTATAAAAAACGCATCACTTACAGGTGTAGGACTCGCAGTTGGAAACTCTTTAGTGAGCTATGCCGAAACTTCTTTTAAAAACATTTCAAAAAGTTCAACCACTTTACCTTTAGTAATTGCCACATGGCATGTTGAAAATGCAACTGCCAAAGCCATGGAAATTTTACAAAATGGTGGAACTGCTTTAGATGCAGTAGAACAAGGCTGCATGGTGGAAGAAGCTGATGTTAAAAATCAATCCGTTGGTAAAGGTGGTTTACCAGATCGTGAAGGAAATGTAACTCTTGACGCCTGCATTATGAATAAAGATGGAGATTGTGGCTCTGTAGTTTACCTTCAAAACATTACCCACGCGGTTTCCATTGCTAGAAAAGTTATGGAGGACACGCCTCATGTTATGTTAGCTGGAAAAGGTGCCGAACAATTTGCTTATGAATTGGGTTTTAAAAAAGAAAATCTATTAACTGATTCTGCTAAAAAAGCTTGGGAGGAATGGAAAAAAGAATCCAAATACAAACCAATTATAAACATAGAAAACCATGATACTATTGGTATGCTAGCTATAGATAAAAATGGCGATATTTCTGGCGCTTGTACCACCAGTGGTTTGGCTTATAAAATGGCTGGACGCGTTGGTGATAGCCCAATTATTGGCTCTGGTTTGTTTATCGATAATGAAATTGGTGGTTGTGTAGCTACAGGTTTAGGCGAAGAAGTGGTAAAAACTGTGGGTAGCTTTCTAGTGGTGGAATTGATGCGCCAAGGAAAATCGCCCCAAGACGCTTGTGAAGAAGCTATTAGTCGCATAGTGAAAAAACCAAATAGCGATTATAAGAATTTTCAAGTCGGCTATATTGCTGTTAATAAGCAAGGCGAAACGGGCAGTTATTCCATTCACCAATGGTTTAGTATGACCAAATTTCAAGATGGTGTAAATAAACAAATTC